>NZ_JAIHOM010000238.1 GCF_026130165.1 Spirulina subsalsa FACHB-351
AATTAGCCCAGAACTCCCCCCTGAAGAGCCAGAGGTTGCCCCCCGCCCCCCCCGCCCAATCTGGATCTCATCATCACCCTGTTGCAAGATACCTTTATCCGCCGCAACCGGGAACCCATCCTGATTTCCGGTCATGTCAACTTCAACAACCCCAACAACCCCAGCCCCTTAGATCAAGGGTTTGGGGGCCGCTTACGCTACGAACTGCGCGATCCCCAAGGGGGAGAACTGTTGTTAGATGTAGAACAGCCCCTCAGTGATGCCACCATCCCCCTCGTGTTTAACTATCTGTTGGATATTCCCCCCTCCTACAACACCCGCCTGATTTTAGGGGAAGTTATCCTAGAAGTTGCTTCCGGCGACCAAGACACGCCTTCCCATGAGGTGGAACTGATTCCTCTAGCCAGTCAGACCTTTTCCATCACAGCCGGCCTCAACGAATTGATGACCGCCGTTAAAACCATCCCCTCCGCCCCCGGTATGCCGGGGTCCTTCTTAGAGGAAGAAGAAGAGCGGAATCTAGAGATTAAGCTCGATTTCCTCAACCTGACCGCCAAACCCCCGGAAACCACCCCCCTCGAACCCAAAAGCGGCCCCGCCCTGCCGCCCCTCCTGCGGACTTCCGGCAAACCCCAAAAACCCAAACCGAAATCCCTCCAACTGCCCAATTTCAGCAGTCCTCCCCCGCAGTCTCTCTTAGGGCAATCTGCTAACTTCTTCTCCTTACCCGCTTCCCCGGAACAAGGGTCACAGGTTGAGGAAGAAGAGGAGCAGGATGATGATCTCCTAGAAAGCCTTTCCATTCCCCCCTCCCTTAAGCGCGCCAAATCCGCCCCTACTCCAGAGGACAGCGAAACTCCAACCCCTAGCCCAGAGGCCGCCCCCACTTCCCTCATTACCCCACCCCCCGACCTTGAGGCTTCAGATGGGCGGGTAGATGAGGAACAAGCCCAAGGGGAAGAAACCGACACAGAAGAGACGCATCTCGCTTTAGATATTCCCTCGGAATATGTCACCGATGCCCCGGAAAATGTCCTAGAAGAGGTATCTGAGGAGAAAAAGGTAGTTGACCAAGCCTTTCAATCCTTGCGCCTAAAAGACCGCTTTTGGCAGCACGTTAGCTCATTGGCGGAAGAGGAGGAAGTGGACGAGGAGTTAGCCACCTGGCTACAAACTCAACCCCCAACGCTGGAGAATCCCACTCTTCCGGCTCCCACCGAAGAAGAAGCGACCGACTTAGACACCACCACCCAACGACTGGCAGAAAAAGCCGAAGTGACGGAAGAGGTGGCGGCGGAAATTCGCCAACGGGAAGCGGAAAACTTGGTGTTAGATGATGTCACCTTCTTCGAGAAAATGAACTCGGAGGCGGAACTATTACAACATTTAGCCGCAGAAACCCAACGGCAGCACTTCCCCACCCCAGAGGACCAAGCATCGCCCTTGTTAGCCCAGCCAGAAGTTGAGACACCGTGGTTACAACAGGAAATTGTGGTGGATGAGGAAGAAGAGGACAACTTCCCCCCCAGTTTGCCCAGTGTGAAACATGACACCTCCGGTTTACCCTACCCGGCCGAGTTGCAATCGGTGCAATGGCGACAGCAACAGGGGTTTATTTCTCAAGCAGAGTCTGGGGCTTTAGCGGGGGCAGATTTGCCGGAATTAGAGCGTTCTGAGGAAGAGAATACCTCGGTTGAACTCCCTATCGCTCACCCCTTGTTACAAGTCGCCCAGCCTTTTGGGGATACCAGTTTACGGGAAGTGGTTCCTACTCCTCGCCTCGAAATCCCGCCCGGGGAACTGACGGCCGGGGAGTTAGTATTAGTGCGGGTGAAACTCCCGGCCCGTGTGGGTTCAGTCTATGTCAAATTGTGGGTACAGGATTTAGAAACTCGGCAATTGCTGGATGGGCCTCGGGCGTTTGTGGATTTTGAGCGCAATGGGGCGGGGGAATTGGAGACGATGACGCAGTTAGTGATTCCTTTGGGCAGTTTAGCAATTCGCTTTGAAGCCATTGCTATTGACGTGGCAACGCAACGGGAGAGTCATAAGGCGATCGCAGATCGAGCCGTCATTCCCCCAGATTTCCACCGCAACGAAATTTTAAATCACTAAACAGCAATTAATCCAGCATTTTGTGGAGAGATAACTGATTAACACTGCAATATTTAAGGTCAGATAATTTTTTCACCAAAACTAATGGGTCTGAAGCCCCGCCCTTCCAGGGCGGCTTTTTTGTCGGAGTCTATCGCCCCAATCCTCTCTATCTTTGGTATCCTAGCATCATGAAAAGCCGATATCAGTACAGAATCT
>NZ_JAIHOM010000068.1 GCF_026130165.1 Spirulina subsalsa FACHB-351
AACTTTTGCGCTAGACGCAAGTAACGCTTCAGGAGAATGGGCCTCTACTTTGGCTGGAGTAATCCTGTCAGGGCAAGCTGATTCGTTGAGTGAAGAATCCCCGTGCCTTTAGGCCGGGGAGTGTCAATGGTCTTCTAATTCCGTTAAGACCTGTTGGGCTACTTGTAAGGTATAACGAGCTTGTTCAATGGTGGATAACTGCTCCCAACTCCGGGAATCTTGGGGTTTAGGGACGGAATGACTCCGCATAGCATAGACAAGGGGACGGGCAAAGATTTGTAAATCTTCACTAGACCATTGATCTAACAGGGGTTTCACGCATTCAATTAAGCGGTCAATGGGGGAAAGGGGAGCATGAATCAAGGTTTCTGCTTGCTGGACAATGGCATCTAACCAATCATGGGGAATGCGATCGCCAAATTGTGCTAATAACGAGGATCGAACTTCATTCACAGCCCCCTTTTCCCTAACATTCAACCAACACTTTTCCGCCGTGGCAAAGAACTCATAGGACTGGGTGGCTAATTCTTCCTCATTCCATCCGGGTTCACCTAAGAACTCTTGTTCTAAATGGTCAAGATAGGAGTCCACTTCCGGATCTGTCACATCCCAAGGATAAATATAGGGTTCATCTTGGATAATGAATTCTAACAATTCCCCTTGAACAGCCCCTCGCCGTTCTTCGTTCCAGACACAATCGTTCCGCAGGTTTTTCATGACTTGTCTCCTCGTAATCTCATGCTCCCTGTTGGAGTCTTGTTGGGATCTACACCTTGACATTTAGCTGTTCCGAAGTAAATCAAGGTTTTTTTTCGGCCTTTTTGCCCAAAACTATAACGCAGATCCTGCTGATATTATCAAGGATTGACCCGACTCGAAACTGGGGGCTATTATACCCCCGTCCCCGTCCCTGATTTTCCATGTCCTCTCCCCTACTCTTTCCCCCACCCCTCAAACCGGGGGACACCCTAGAGATTATCGCCCCCAGTGGTGCGCTGAAAGAATATAGCGCCTTGGAAGCGGGGGTCAAAATCTGGCAAGAGCGAGGCTATCAGATTGCCCTCAGTGACGCATGGCGGCAACGCTACGGCTATTTGGCAGGTTCAGACCTCCAACGGAGTCAAGCCCTCTTAGAAGCGTGGCAAGGGGGCGCTCAGGGCGTTCTTTGTGCGCGGGGGGGCTATGGGGGGGCGCGTCTGTTGGAAGGCTGGACTTGGCCGAATTTACCCCCCAAATGGCTGATCGGGTTTTCCGATATTACCAGTCTGCTGTGGAGTTTAGCCACTCAGGGCTTAGGGGGGGTGCATGGCCCGGTTTTAACGACTTTAGCCCAAGAACCGGATTGGTCAAAACAGCGCCTGTTTGATTGTGTGGAAGGTCGTCCTCTGGCCCCATTACAAGGTAAGGGATGGGGGGGAGGGAAGGGAACAGGTCGTCTCCTGCCTGCTAATTTAACTGTCGCGACTCACCTCCTCGCTACCCCTCTTGAACCTAATTTAGAGGGGGTAATTTTAGCCCTTGAAGATGTGGCTGAGGCTCCCTACCGTCTCGACCGAATGTTAACCCAGTGGCGGCTGAGTGGACGACTGGAAGGGGTGGGGGGAATTGCCTTGGGGCGGTTTAGTCGCTGTGAGGGGAATCCAGAGACTTGGACGGTGGGGGAAATGTTGCGCGATCGCCTTGGGGATCTCCCTTGTCCCATTGTCGCCGACTTACCCTTTGGTCACGATGGCCCCAATGCCGCCCTCCCCGTCGGTGCCCTGGTGGATCTCGACGGGGAGCGAGGAATTTTGTCCTTCCCTTCCTGAAATGGAATGTTGCGAAACCTCAAGAGAAAGGATAAAGGGTCTAGCACAAGATGATAAGCTAACAAATGCCCTAAAAAACTTTATAGAATAACACGGAGTTTCTATGGCTGGGTCAACCCAGGAACCTTTACTATTACGAGTGGCGCGGGGTGAAACCGCCGAGCGCCCCCCGGTTTGGATGATGCGCCAAGCGGGACGCTATATGAAAGTCTATCGAGACTTGCGCGATCGCTACCCCAGTTTTCGGGAACGGTCAGAAAATGCCGATTTAGCGATTGAGATTTCCCTACAACCTTGGCGGGCGTTTCAACCCGACGGGGTGATCATGTTCTCGGACATTTTAACCCCCTTGCCCGGCATCGGCATCCCCTTTGATATTATCGAGAGTCGCGGTCCGGTTATTGACCCCCCTGTTCGCAATGCCGAACAGGTGAAAAACCTCCATCCTCTGGAGCCGGAAGCGTCTTTACCCTTTATCAAGACCATTTTGAACACCCTACGCCAAGAAGTGGGTAATCAGTCCACGGTTTTGGGATTTGTGGGAGCGCCTTGGACTTTAGCCGCCTATGCTGTAGAAGGCAAGAGTTCTAAGAACTATTCCATCATCAAAGGGATGGCCTTCTCAGAACCGGCCGTGCTGCATCAGTTACTGAGTAAATTAGCCGATGCGATCGCCGTTTATGTCCGTTATCAAATCGACTGCGGCGCGCAAGTGGTGCAAATGTTCGATTCATGGGCTGGACAACTGACCCCCCAAGACTACGAAACCTTTGCGCTGCCCTATCAACAGCAAGTCGTCCGTCAAGTCAAAGCTACCCATCCCGACACCCCTTTGATTCTTTATATCAGTGGCAGTGCTGGAGTTTTAGAACGCATGGGTCAATCCGGGGTGGATATTGTCAGCGTGGACTGGACCGTAGACATGGCTGAAGCGCGTCAACGTCTTGGTCGTGCCATGAAAGTGCAAGGGAATGTCGATCCGGGGGTTTTATTTGGTTCTCCGGCCTTTATTCGCGATCGCATTATTGACACCGTACAAAAAACAGGCGGTCAAGGTCATATCTTGAACCTAGGTCATGGCGTACTCCCCGGAACCCCAGAAGACCATGTACGAGTATTCTTTGAAACCGGAAAACAAGTCAATGATTTGTTAGCCGTCCACGCCTAAAGTCAGGGTAAATTATCAATTATCAATTCTCTCTAAACAGCTTTCATCTTTTGTAGCAGTAGCAGCCCATGACATCCAAACGGATTTTCATAACAGGTGCAAGTGGCTGTATTGGTCATTACTTCACCGAATTACTCATTCAAGAAACAGACCATGAACTGTTCTTATTAGTACGCAATCCCGCTAAACTCAAATTTGATTACAATGCCCGCCCCGGAATCACCGTATTACAAGGGGACATGATGGACATTGAACAGTTTAGTGACCTATTAAAAACGATTCACATTGCTATATTAGCCGCTAATGCTTGGGGAGGAACAGCCGAAGTTTTTGATACTAACGTAGCTAAAACCTTGCGGCTAATGAACTTATTAGATCCTGAAATTTGCGAACAAGTTTTATATTTTTCCACCGCCAGTATATTAAACCGAAAAAACCAACTATTAGAAGAAGCGAGACAATTAGGGACAGATTATATCCGGTCAAAATACGATATGATGACCCAACTTCCTCGCTTAAATATTGCCCCTAAAATCACCGTTTTATTTCCCACTTTAGTCTTAGGGGGAGACGGAAATAAACCCTATTCTCATATTTCCTCCGGCTTAAAAGATATTGTCAAATGGGTTCCCTTCGCACGTTGGTTTCAAGGAGATGCTAGCTTTCACTTTCTCCACAGTCAAGATATCGCCCGCGTCGTAGTTTATTTAGTGGACAATCCCCTCCCCTATGACGTAGTAAACGAACTCGATGATATTTACCTCAAGCAAGTTGTCCTCGGCAATCCTGCCACCACCGTCAATGATGCTGTAGCGGAAGTTTGCGAGTATTTTGGCCACCGCATTTATTGGCGAATTCCCCTCACCCTTTGGTTTGCTAATTTCATCATTGTTCTGTTTCGGATTCAGATGGCTGCTTGGGATCGATTCTGTATGAATTACCGCCATTTTGTGTATAAAAATCCTGTCAGTCCGGCCACCTTTGGCTTACCTGTTTATTGTCCCACTGTTGCCGATATCTTCCGAGTGAGTGGTATTCCATCCCGTCGTAACAGTAATCAGTAAGATATGGGAATTGAGTATTGAGAATTAATCGTCAATGCTCAGAGTGGAGTAGTGAAGTTCTCTCCCGCTAACCCTTCGGGTATAACAGGCGACCCCTGCTGACTTTAGGTTGGGTCGAATGTAGTTTTTTTAGGGCAGCGATCGCGTGTAATTTCACTTTAGGCTCTGCATCTTCCTGCATTTGGCTTAAATAGTCCAAAGCACAAGAGTCTTGTAATTGTCCCCAAGCGACGGCTAAGGCCTGTTTAATCTCAGGCGTTAAATAGAGAGGCTGAGTCTGGGCAAAATCTAGGAGAATTTGGGCGGCAATGGGACGGAGAGTTAAACTTTCCACTCGACCTAAAACAGCAATAATTTCTCGGGTCGTGGCTTCAGGTTGGTTATTGAGAACAAAGCGCAAACAGTCGAGACTATAGGGCGTTTCCATCCACGCTAAAGCCCGAATTAGGTCGATTTTAAGGCGGATGGGGGTGGCGGCGGACTGGAGGACGTTTAGGAGGGTTTGGGCGGCTTCGTTGCTACCTAAACGGCTAATGGCGATCGCCGCTTGTTGGCACACACTCAGATTAAAGTCATAGAGGCGAGGTTGTAGATAGGGCAGTAAGTTATATTCAGGAAAGACGTGGGCCTGCATCCCTAAACCGATCACGGCTTCTTTCCGCACTGGGGCGGCTAAGTCGTCTAAACTGAGGATTAACTGTTCGAGAATGGGTTCTTGGTGGAAACTGGCTAAGGCTTCGAGTGCGATCGCCCTCACCTGCCAATCGTCATCTTTCACTGCCCCCAATAACGGTTCAATTACAGCCGGGCAGCGAATTTGAGCCAAAGAACGCACCGCTAACAAACGAGACTCCGGTTCCTCCAATAACTCTCCCAAAGCCACTACAGCCGCTTCTCCCATGGTTGCCAAGGCCGCGGCCGCACTACTCACTACATCCTCATGGGGACTGTGGTGGAGACAGTGAATCAAGCTCTGAATCACTGGAGGATGGGGAAAAGAGCCTAAAATCCGCGTGACAAACCATTGTTTTTCTGGATCTTCAGGGTCTGACTCTAAAATAGCCATTAAACTCGGGAGTGCTTCCACCCCCCAATGAGGCAAGAGTTTAACCACATCCCAACGACTGTGAAAGTCTCCTTGGTCTAAGATTTCTAATAATACCTCTAAGACTTGTTGTTTTTCTGACGAGTTATCCCTTGGCAAGGGCTGATCTTGTTCTTCTAATAAGAACTGTTGAACATAGTAGATGGCTGACTTTAAATCTCCTTGAGCAGAAGCAACCTGAGCCTTGTGGGACAATTTTGACATTATCGTTTGCATAACCATATTCAATAGATTAACCAGTTCCCTTGGACAAACTTTCGGATAAACATTAGATTAAATTAAACTCCTTCAGGGCGGGTAAAAAATTTTTGTTTTCATGACCGGGACGACTCAGTTTAATTAGAATAAAACGTTGAAGAGATGATAAGTTAGCCCATTTTTCTAAAGGAATCGTCACCGAAACGGTGGCCGCTTTTTCTAATACTGTTGGGGGGATACTTTGCTCTTCTAACCACGGAGGATGAGGATCGATCTTTAATCGGGAGGCAGGAGTTCCGGTATATTTTTCCACTAACCCTTGTAAATACTGTTCATAATGGGCTATATCTGGAGCATTTTTACAGGGAAGTTGTAACAGTTTTTGCCGTTCCTCCAGATTAAATTGATGCCAGTGGGTGAGTTTGAGCTTGACCCCACAGGTATCTAATTTTAAGCGGACAGCCATGGGAATACAACGCAATGATTCCACAAAATCCTGTTCAAATTGAAAGAGATCGGACATTATTGGTCATTTCCTGAATTCATCACAACTAAGGGAGAATAATGACTCAAAACGGCTTGTAAGTTGACTACCTGACCAATAACAGCAATGGCAGGGGCTTCAAAACCTGTCTGCTCTACCTGTTCTATAATGGTTTCCAGGGTTCCGACTAACTCCTCTTGATCTGGACGAGTTCCCCAACGAATGAGGGCGATGGGGGTTTGAGGACTTAATCCCCCGGTCAGCAATTCTGGGATAATAGCGGGTAAATTGTGAACACCCATGTAGATGACAATGGTTTCCGAACCTTGTGCGATCGCCTGCCAATTCACTTGAGGTCGGTATTTTCCCGTAGCCTCATGACCTGTCACAAACGTCACCGAAGAACTATAGTTGCGATGAGTTAAGGGAATCCCACAATAGGCCGGTGCAGCAATTCCCGACGTTACCCCTGGCACCACCTCCACTGATACCCCCGCTTTGAGCAAATCCTCCATTTCCTCACCCCCCCGACCAAACACAAAGGGATCTCCTCCCTTCAATCGGACAACAATGGCGTGTTGATGGGCTTTTTCAATCAGGAGTTGTGTCGTTTCACCTTGTAGCAGAGAGTGACGACCACAGCGTTTTCCCGCGTTGATCTTCTCCGCTTGGGGATTAATCATGCTCAGAATCAGGGGACTGACTAAGGCATCATAAATCACCACATCGGCACATTCTAATAGTCCCTTCCCTTTCAAGGTCAGCAGACCGGGATCTCCTGGGCCGGCACCTACGAGATAGACTTTCCCTAAACACATTTGCTCTAACGGTGGCGTTTCATTCATTGCAGTCACATTGGTAACTCAGAAAAAGAACAGTCATAACAGGAAAATACAGTTTGTCTTGAAAGCCCCGTGACCGATCAGCCACGTTTGACCTTGGACTGTTCCATATCCACTCCCATCTTGTCAGACTTTAAGGAGACTGTCCGTTATATTTCGTTACAAAAACTACCGATTTTTTGAACTCATCCTATTTTTGCATTAAATTAATGCTAATTAGGCATAATATCAGTCATCAGTCATCAGTTACCAACTCCCGATTCCCCTACACCCCAAACCATCAATCACCTTGCAGTTAAACGCCTAAAGTGTTATAATAGTCTTGCAGAATTCAAGGACAAGCTTATCGTTAAGAAGCAACCCATCAACCAACAAATCAAAGCCCCTCAAGTTTTACTCATCGACCATGAGAACAATAACTTAGGCTTAACTGACACAGCTAAAGCGCTACAAATGGCGAAGGATGTCAAACTGGATTTAGTCATGGTGTCTTCTGGAAAAGATGCACCTGTGGCGAAGATCCTGGACTATGGCAAGTTTTGCTATCAGCAGAAGAAACGACAAGGCACGAGTGCTAAGTCTGTTTTGAAAGAGGTCAAGTTACGTCCTAATGTGGGAGAGTCGGATTATGGGGTGCGAATCAGGCGGGCTGAGGAATGGTTGAGTAAAGGGGATTCTGTGCGCTTCCAGGTTCGCTTACGAGGTCGAGAACATCAACATCGCGATCGCGCTAATGAACTGCTCCAACGCATTATTAACGATTTGGGCCAAATTGCCAAAGTACAATCTTTTGATCAGCGAGCGTTGATGTTGCAAGTGGTTCCGGCCTAGTTGAGAAATTAAAAATTAATTTCAAAAATTGCCCGTTAAACTGAAGCTGTAACGGGTGCTTTTTGGTGTTATGGATAACATGGAGTTCGTCACCATCACGACGGAGGAACAATTCACCCAAGTCCAGCTGGACTATGGGGATAGTTTACGCTTATCACCCCAACAGTGGCAACGGGAAAGGCCGGATCTTCATGGCTTGGCAGTGGAGGGGGGCAGGTGTTGGGGCTATTATTCGCTGTGGTGGCGGGAAACGCCGGATTATCAAGGGCAAAAGGTGGGGTTTATCGGTCATTTGAAGGTGGAATCTGGGGAGATAATTCCGCAGTTGTTGGCGCGGGGGATTCAGAAGTTACGGGACAGGGGGTGTTTTTGGGCGATCGCACCTGTAGACGGAAACACCGGGTATCGTTACCGTATCATCTATTCTAGCCCTTCGGATTCCCTGTTTTTTAGTGAGCCAAATCTAGAGCATTTTTCCCCTGAATGCTTCACCCGGGCTGGATTCACCCCCATTGCTTTTTACCAGTCTCATCTCTGCACCGATTTAGAACAGATTGATCCTCGTTTAGCCAGAATCCGTCATCGCTTGGCGGGGCAAAATATCACCATTCGCCGGGCTAAACTGGAAATTGAGGAACTCCAACGACTCTATCGGGTGATGATCGGGGCATTCCGCCACAATTTCCTCTATTCTCCCCTCTCAGAAGGGGATTTTATTCAACTCTACGCCCCCCTATTGCCTCAGTTAAATTCTGAGTTAATCCTCATTGCACAACAGGACAAAAAAACTATCGGTTTCTTGTTCGCATTCCCGGATTTTAGCCAAGCACAACGGGGGGAAGCGGTAGAGCGAGTTATCCTCAAAACTGTTGCGGTGCTGCCGAAACGGGACTATGCGGGCTTGGGGAATTTGTTGGTGAAAGAATGTCATGCGATCGCCACCCAATTGGGCTATAAGCAAGTGATTCATGCCCTGATGCACGAACAAAACCCCTCCCTTAACCTGAGTTTACGCTATGCCCAACCCTTCCGCCGTTATGCCCTATACGGGAAGTTCCTCCCTTAGGGGGTGTTCCGCGACAGGAGGCCGTACACACAAATACACCAAGGGACCAAACAGGGGAAGGAGAGACAACAGCCAGAAGGGGGTAGGATTTTGAATGCCACGACGGGCGAGATCATCCCCCAGAAGGGCGGGAAAGAGGACACAGAGGAGACAAAAATCAAGGGACATCACATGGATAAAACGGCGAGTTTGCCATTGCTGAAGGAAGTCCCCCCAATCCCCTTGAGTGACTCCCCATCCCACAAGGGCGATCGCACTCACCAACAAAATCACCCCCAAAACGCGAGAATCTTGGAGTTTGAGAAACCAACCTTTCTCCCCCCTAAACTCCCGATTCTCCTCCCGTAAGGCCAAATAAGGCAACAGCGCAAACGCCCCCAGCGCAAAGGTTCCCAAGGCAAAGGGAAAAGCCGGAATTTTTTGCCCTCGACCATCAATAAACAGCACACAGCCGTAAATGATCGGCCAGACCCCCATAATATTAAATAAAGCCACCACCAAGGGATTAATCCCTGTCCAGTCCCCGCTAGACAGGCGTTTAATCAGGTCAAACGTATCCGGTTGATCTGGTGGGGCAAAGGCAAAAGCATAGAGGACAAATCCTAACCACAACAAAGCAAAGCCAATTTTTCGCCAATTCATTGATTCAGTTATGCGGGCTACTCTTGAAGATAATATTCTACTACTCCATTAATCCGATTCTTCCTCTAGAGGAAAATCAATGCTCAAAGATATCAATGAGATCAAAAACCTTTGATGTTGATCATGCTTCCACAGTCTTTATCCAGAATTTATGCTCGACTGGGCATTACTCCTGAACATTTAGCTGAATTTTGTCAACACCACCAAATTGCTGAACTGGCATTGTTTGGTTCAATCCTGCGTGATGACTTTAATCCTGATAGTGATATTGACTTTTTGGTGTCTTACCTACCGACCGCTCAACGAAATCTTCTACAAAAATTATGCCTACAAGAACAGTTGGAAACTTTGTTAGGTCGTCCAGTAGATTTGGTTAGTAAAACGGCAATTGAGCGCAGTCGAAACTGGTTACGTCGTCAAAATATTCTAAGTTCTGCTAAGGTTATTTATGTTGCGAGATATTGAAGCACTGATTGATATTCAAGACTCCATTGAACTGATTTACACTTATGTTCAAGATATTGATCGAAAGAGCCTTGAAAACAATATAGAAAAACAAGATGCTATTGTGCGTCGTCTTATTGTTATTGGAGAAGCGACTAAGCGTTTATCCGCCCAGTTTCGTGAGCAACACTCGGAAATTCCTTGGAAACAAATTGCGGGTATGCGTGATATCATCACTCATGATTATGATGAGATTGAGCTTGAAGAAATTTGGAGCGTTATTCAAAAGGATTTAGTGACCCTGAAAAACTATATTAAACCCCTGATTGAGAACCCACCGTTTTGATAAAACTAAAACTAATATCGTAATTATGCGGGCTACTCTTGAAGATAATATTCTACTAATCCATGCCGAAGATGTCCCTCCTTATAAAAAAGGGGGATCGGTAGTGCGAAATAGTTACTTTTGGGCATTAAAATCTATCAGTTGTTACGCCCCAAGAGGCGGAAATTGGGAATTTGATCGCCCCGTTTGGGTCGCGTTAAATCGAATGTTATTATCCTTTGCTCAATCGGGCTATTTAGGCATCTCAGAAACAGCCCTAGAATTTCCCTCTGATGTGATCATCCCTCCCGAATTAAGAGATGTGAGCAGTTGGCATTGACATCAGCCCCGCCGTAAATGGACGGGGATTCCATCTATTTCAACAGGTCAAAAATTGACAATTGTTGAAATGCTAGATGGGATAAATTAAAGCTGAATCAATAGCGTTGACGCGCCCAATGGGTGCGAATCCAGACTAAAACTAACCACATTCCAGAGAGAATTGTTCCGATATTGAGTTTGACAGAATTTTTAAGCAAGGTCAATTTTTGATTTTCCCACTGAATACCGACTTGACGCATAAATTCCTGTTCTGCTTCGTCGATTTTAACTCGGATTTGATTGCGATAGGTCGGGAGATTATTGGGGGATTCTACCGTGAAATTAACCACCTGTGCCACATCATTGAGTTCAGAAAGAGTCGTCGCAGATTGTAGACGATTGCGCAGTTGATTCACTTGAAAAATTTCCCGCGAAATCTGATCTTCTACTTGAATTTTATTAAATTGATGAATCCGCCAAGTATTACCTAAGCCTAAAGGGAGCAGAAATAAATAGGTTAACCCTAATAATAGAGCGAACCAAGATAACAATCTTAAGCGCCGCATTTGCCAGCGTGTGAGTTGTTCCTGACGGTTGTAAAAAATACATACAAACCCTAATAAGGGCGCCCAAATCCGTTCTACTAATCCCCCCATCACTTCAAACTGCCAAATGGGATCGGTCAAACGGGGAGGGACTACTAAATAAACAAAATCAACGACGGTAAATAGGAGCAAGGCATAGCCGACCAGAGGCAGGAGAGAGAGGGAACTATAAAGGGCATTTTCTGATAAAACGATCCCCCCTCTTCTGCTTTTTCTTGAAGGTTTAGACCACCCCTTAGAGGTGGGGGGTGGGGGCAGATTGGCAGATTTGGGGGAGGGGGAGTCTGAAGATTGGTCAGAATTAGGGGAGTTAGATGGGGAGAGATCAGATTGAGACAAGATGCTAAAACCCTTTATTGTTAGTCCTTACTCAAGGGACTATAGCGTATCCGAGGAGCTTTGGGATAGGTTGGGGATGAGGGTGGTGGGGGTAGGATTTTCTGCGCTTTGGCCGCCTTTTTTCCGCCGAGATGCGATCGCCCAAACTCCAGCCCCTACCAGTAACGCCACCGTGGGGTTAAAATCCCAAGGGGCCGCTGCCGCACCTAACGGAGAAAAAGTAACTGGCCCAGAAACACCGCCCAGAGTCCCGGTAGTACCAGAAAAGGTTAGGGTATTGCCGTTAAAAGTCCCGGTGAAGTTTGCACTGGAGATATTCCCCCCAGAAATACTAAACGTTCCACCCCCCCCATAGTTTCCCGTACTGCCACCAATGGGAGAACTGGTGACTGTGACTTGAGTAGCTCCACCGCCCCCCGGTGGGACTCCAGTAATTTGACCGCTCACATTTTGAAAAGAAAAGCTGAAATCCAGCGCGAGGGCAGGCAGCGACCAACTCAGAGAGCCTAAAGTCAGACCTAAAATGCTGAGAGATTTAATAAGCGAGGATGGCATGGTAGACCCCAGAAACATAGCTAGTTTGTAGTTTAACTCAGGACTGGGGAATATTCTACAAAGAATTAATAACTCGTCTTAAAGCAAGAAAACCCTCTTGAACGGCATTTCCTGCGATACAATCCCCTTTAAGATGCTCCACTGGAGGTCTGAAGTTGGAAACTGAGATCACCCAAGACTATGACAGCTTTAACATGGTTTCGTTCTCTGGCTAGAATGAACCAAATCCTCTTAGGGATGGGGGGCGTTATTTTTGCCCTGACTCTTCATGTGCTAGGAGTGGCAGGATTGAGCAGTTTACAGGCGACAACAGTCTTATTTGCGATCGCCTTTATCCTACGCCTCCGCCAAAACCAAGTTATCCCCCATCCACACCCCACCCCCCCTCATTTCCTCCTTTCCGGGATTTGGATTCTCTTTTTATCCCTCAATCAAACCTCCCTCGCCGCTCAAAACTGGCTCATTTATTTACTTCCCCTCACCACAGCTATCGGCTTAAGTTTACTCCTCTGCGGACGCACTCAATGGGGGAAATATTATCAAAATCTAGCCCTATTCCTCATTCTCACCATCCCCATTGAAAGACTCATTCACCCCCTGAATAATCTGTTCGGAGTGAGTCACTTTATGGCAAAATTGTCAACCTTTTTCTTGTGGTATGTAGGCTTTAATGTAAATTACCACGAAGATTTTATTGTATTTCCCCAACGCGCCATGTGGATTGATCCCCACTGTGCCGGAATTGCAACCATTCTCTGGATGTTACAACTTGCAATTCTCTTTTTAATCTTGATTCCTACCCGCAAATTATATAAAGTAATCGTCCCCTTAGTTGCGATTTCTACAGTGTTATTGGTCAATGGAATTCGCTTAGGAATGCTCGCCTTTTTTGCCGCTCACTCCCCCACTGCCTTTGACTTTTGGCACTCGGATAATAGTCAAATTTTTTCCACTTTACCCATTTTTTTATTCGGTATATTTTGCTGGTTTGTTGTCCAGGATAAGACCCATCAAGTTAACCCACAAGAGAAATTTGCATCTAAATTTCCCCCCTTGACAAAAGGGAGCTAGAGAGAATTTCCAGTTTTCCAGATGAAGCAAAGCATTTTTATTGTCTAATATTCCCAAAATCCTAACCCTTAAATCGCTAAAGACAAGGAGGGGAAAACAGTAGATTAGTTATTTAACAATATGACAATATTTTTGCCCTATTTTTGTCACAGTTATCAGCTATATTAAGAGAGACAAAGCGATTCTCAAGAACTCGTGGGATCGTTGACTCCCCTCTCATCATCTCAGAGTAGGGTTAAAAGTGAGGGGATTTTACCCATTGACCTAGCATTGCTATAAGTAGATGTCTCCACACAAACTTGAGCAATTGTTAAGGCATAATCCCAAAACTAAAATAACTAACCCATGAAGCAATACCTGAAAAATAATTTCGCCACTCTATTAATTTTAGGGGGACTTCTCCAGAATAATGGAGTGCTAGCCCATGAAATCTTTACGAGATCATTAGAAACTCACTCATTCTCCCATTTTCCTCTCACCGTAAATGATTCAGAACAAGCTGCCGTTTTAATTGACCATGAACATTTTTTTGGAGAACCTGCACTTTCCGATTTAACCTTATCGCCAGATGGTCAATATTTAGCCTTTCGCAAACCGTGGCAAGGAGTCTCTAATCTTTGGGTGAAACCCCTTGATGCACCGTTTACAGAAGCCTATCGCGTCACAGAAAGCGATCGCCCCATTGCCAGCTACTTTTGGAGTAAAGACGGACAAACCATCCTCTACCTCCAAGATCAAGCAGGCAACGAAAACTTTCAAATTTACGCCATTTCGCCCCATACCCTCACCCCTTCCCGCCAACTCACACCCCCAACAGACGTTAGGGCCCTCATTTTAGCCACCCCCCAAGCAACACCCCACCAAATTATTATCGGCTTAAACCAACGAGATCCCCGCTATCACGACGTTTATCAACTCGACATCACCACCGGGAAAAAACACCGACTCCGTGAGAACGATCAAACCATCGTAGACTGGATTACAGACCATACAGGCAACCTCCGTCTTGCCGTGCGACGCACCCCCAACGGCGATACCGAAATCCTCCGAGTCGATCCCCACCACTTCACCCCCCTCTATCGCTGCAACTTCCAAGAAACCTGTTCCGTGCTACGCTTCCATCCCAACGGAGAACAAGTGTACGTCATTAGCAACCGGGGAGAACATCTCGATAAAACCCGTTTAATCCTCTTGGATCTCAACCGCAAATCCTACCAACTGATTCACCAAGATCCCCAGAAATCCGTTGATTTTGGCTTTGCTCTCTTTGCCGCAGAAGATGAACGACTACTCGCCACCTACTATGAAGGCGATCGCTGGCGAGTGTACCCCCAAGATCCCCAATTTGCTCAGGATATCACCCTCCTGCAAACCCTCCTCCCCCCCGGAGACATCTTCTTTCAATCCGCCACCACCGATGATCGCCTGCAAATCATCACCCTCCGCAGCGATATTAACCCCGGTTCCGTCTACCTCTTCAACCGCCAAACCCGCACCATCCAACACCTCTACAACCTACGCCCCCACCTCTCCCCCCAAGACCTCGCCCCCATGCACTCCTTCCGCTACACAGCCCGAGACAACCTTGAAATCCCCGCCTATCTCACCCTACCCGGCAACAAACCCCCCCACAACCTCCCCCTCGTCGTCTTTCCTCATGGCGGCCCCTGGGCCCGGGACAGTTGGGGCTATAACCCCTACGTTCAATTCCTCGCCAATCGCGGTTATGCCGTCTTTCAGCCCAACTTTCGCGGCTCCACAGGCTACGGCAAAGCCTTCCTCAACGCCGGGAATCAACAATGGGGCACCGGAGCCATGCAGCACGACATCACCGACGGCGTAGAATACCTAATTGAACAAGGAATTGCCGATCCAGAACGCATCGCCATCTTTGGCATTTCCTACGGTGGATTCGCCGCCCTAGCTGGTTTAGCCTTCACCCCCCACCTCTATCAAGCCGGAATTTCCTACGTCGGCATCTCCAACATCGTCACCTTTTTAGAAAACATCCCCCCCTACTGGAAACCCTTCCAGAAATTCCTCACCCTGCGCGTCGGAGATCCCAACGATCCTCAAGACAAACAGCGCCTACAGCAACAATCCCCCCTCTTCGCCGTAGAACACATTCAATCCCCCCTCCTCGTCATTCAAGGAGCCAACGATCCCCGAGTCAGAGCCACCGAATCCCATCAAATCGTCATCGCCTTACGGGATCTCGGGCAAGAAGTAGAATATTTACTCGCCCCCGACGAAGGACATGGTTTCACCCAATCCATCAATCGTCTAGCCGTCGCCGTCGCCATAGAACGCTTTTTAGCCCATCATTTAGGGGGACCTTATCAAGAAACACTTCCCCCAGCCCTACAAACCCGCTTACAAGAATTAACCATTGATGTAGACCAGATCACAATACCCATCGAGCCAAAAGAATGGGGCTATGGTCTTGTCCCCTTGAACAAGTGAAGCTTGTTTGGCTATCCGCTTTAATTCGCCTTTACTGTTTATTTAAAAACAATGGAATTCCAATCATTCATTGATCCAAAAACGCTAATTTTGTTTACAGTTTTTAGTTATATCCTAAAAGGAATTCTGCTTAAATTAGCCTTCAATATTCGTCATAAACTATTTTTAAAATATCTCTCACTAGCTTCTTTTTCCTTTGCATTAGGATGGTTACTCTTCTTTTTACGTTTTTTTATTGGCATTAATATATTAAGTCTATCTATAGCTAATGTTTTTATTTTACTGTTTCCTATGCTTTTAATTTGTTCCATCTATAGTATCAAAGAAGAATCAATTACACCTCTTTATTTTAAAGTAAATTGTTTTGTATTAAGTCTTACCTTTGTTGTTTTAACAACAAAAATGAATGATCAATTACTTCCCGGATTTTATACGTCTATCTTCAATGGACTTTACTATGGTTACGCTGGTTTTATCCTGTTAAATCATCATCCCAAAAAGCTAGTTTTATCGATTATAACAACTTTAAACTTATTCATCAGTTTGATTTTAATATTGAGAGGATGTATTTTGATGATCGGATATTTATATCCCGATATAATTACAGCAAATGTAATCAGCATTTTACTCTCATTTACCTTGTTTTTTAATTTATTTTGTATTGATGCTCAGATTTTATGCTTTCCCATTTTAGACTTCATTAAAACCCAAGGCGAGCTAGAAGAAGTCAATATAAAACTGAATGAAATTTCACAAAAAGACGAGTTAACCGGAATATTTAATCGTAGAGCATTTACAGAAAAACTAGAACAAGAAAAAAACAAAAATCCCCCCACATTATTAGCCATTATTTTATTTGATTTAGACTACTTTAAACAAATCAACGATCAGTTTGGTCACGATGTGGGAGATTTAGTTTTAATACAAGTGGCTAAAATTGTCCAGCAAGGGGTACGTTCTCATGATATGGTCGTCCGCTATGGAGGAGAAGAATTTGTCGTTGTTTTATCTAATACAGATTGGACAGAAGCTTTAGCCATTGCTGAAAAGCTAAGAATAGCAATTGCTACCTTTCCTTTTTCTCAAGAGAACATGACACTTCCAGAACAGGTAACAGCTTCTTTTGGCGTTGCTGTAGCAAGTTCAACAAATTTATCTATTGATAATTTATTAAAACAAGCTGATTTAGCCCTCTATCGAGCTAAACAACAAGGTCGGAATCAAGTTTGCACGTAATTGACACTCTGACCGGAGGGAACAATTCAATCAATCTCAGCCTGCTGCTCGATAGGGCTTACTGGAATAACTCGGGGAGTCGGGAGTCGGGGAGCAGGGGAGCAGGGGAATTGATAATTGATAATTGACAATTGATAATTATTACCTATTCCCTATTCCCTATTCCCTTGTTGAGTCTAGCGTTGGGCTTATTCAGCAGACCCTAGCTGGATGAGCATCAACTTAAGACAAACCCAACCAAGCGAGTACCCCTTGACCCGTCAACGCTTCAATCAGCAACGTCAGGGCAAAGCCAATCATCGCAGCACGACCATTGAGGCGCTCAGAATAATCATTAAAACCAAACTTGGGTTCTTCTAACGTCGGGGTAACAGTGGGTTCTACCTTTTCCATGATCTTATATCTCTTTTTGTCCAGTGTTTTTTACAATTCTTTACTATTTATGACACATTAACCGAAAAACAGCAATAGACATCTCCAATCATGAGGAGATGTCCAAGGTCTTGAGAATGGATCATGAATAATTGACTTATAACCCACTGGAATCGCGACTCTTCGCCTCGCCCAAGCTTTGGGGCAAATGTAACCCACACTCCTGTTTCAGCCCATGAAAGCGCGTGTCTCGCTCATCTTGGTCATCCGCCGTCAGAGGTCGGCTAGAATGCCAATCTCCCACCGTCACATACCCTTGGTCAAACAATGGATGGTAGGGTAAATCGTACTTCATCAGATACTCATAAACATCCCGAGAATGCCAAGTCAAAATGGGCAAAACCTTATACAGTTCCCCTTGTTGGCTCACCACATCCAACTGTTTGCGGTGTTCCGTCTGATGCCGTCGTAGCCCCGCCAGCCAAGCCGTCGCGCCCAACTCCTGTAATGCCCGTTGCATCGGCTCCACCTTGCGAATCCGATCATAACGGTTCAGTGCCTCAATATCTCGTTGCTCCCAGAGACGACCATGGAGAGCCTCCATCCGGGCTGGACTCATTGGCGACTGATAAACCTGTAAATTCAGATTCAGCCGTTGCGTCAACTCCTCAGCAAACAAATAAGTTTCCGTGGGCAAATATCCCGTATCAATCCAAATCACCGGGATATCTGGCACCACACGAGTCACCAGATGGAGCATCACCGCCGCCTGAATGCCAAAACTGGTACTCATGACCAATCCTGAACCAAACGTACTCGCCGCCCACTGGACTATTTCCACCGACTTCGCTTCTGCCAGTTGTTCGTTAATGTGGGGTAAATCGAGGGTTAAAACTTGAGAATTCATGCTGGAAGTAGCCATTGACCCTTGAGGAGATGCGTCAGTGTGTGTAAGAGGTGTCAGTTGGCGAGTCGGCATTCTAGATAAAGCTCCTAGTCAGAAAGATCGAGTGGTGCGAGTTGAGGTGTTCAGTCCCTTGTGAGTACATCTTATCTGGGAGGACAGAGAACATCTCATCCTATTAGACCCTGAAACCGGGCAGAAAACCCCTTTTCTTCATCAAGTTTTAGTGAAAACGGCAAATTGATTAAAAAAAAGAGTCAATCCCTTGAACCAGTGGGGGGAATGGGAAGGGGGGAAAGAAAACAGCAAATATTGACCGAGGCACATTCTACCATAAAGCCTGACCCAAACTCTGCTAGAGTGAAGGACTGGGGTAAAATTAAATCTTGCCCCTTTTTTGCTGAATATACTAGGATCTTACCCTCCCATGCTCAGAGCCGGAATTGTCGGATTACCGAACGTTGGCAAATCTACTCTCTTTAACGCCTTGGTCGCCAACGCTAAAGCCGATGCAGCGAACTTTCCCTTTTGTACCATTGAACCCAATGTGGGAGTCGTTGCTGTTCCAGACCCTCGCTTAGATGTGCTGGCCAAACTCTCCAAATCCCAGCAAATTGTCCCCACGCGCATCGAATTTGTGGATATTGCCGGATTAGTCAAAGGAGCCAGCCAAGGGGAAGGACTGGGGAATCAGTTTCTCGCCAATATTCGGGAAGTGGATGCTATTGTTCATGTGGTGCGTTGTTTCGATAATGACGATATCATCCATGTGGCTGGGTCGGTGGACCCTGTGCGGGATATCGAGGTGATTAATTTAGAACTGGCGCTAGCTGATTTAGGACAAGTGGAGCGACGCATTGAACGGGTGCGCAAACAGGCTAGAGCGAATAAAGATGCTCAAGAGGAATTAGCTATCCTCGAACGCCTACAAACGGCACTAGATGCCGGAAAACCAGCCCGACAAGTCACTTTAACCCCAGAAGAAGAGTTAATCATTAAACCCCTTGGTTTGTTGACCCGGAAACCTGTGATCTATGCTACCAATGTTTCTGAGGATGACCTAGCGGAGGGGAATCAGTGGGTGGATGCTGTGCGTCCCGTTGCGGAGGCAGAACAAGCAAAAGTGGTGATTATTTCTGCTCAGGTGGAATCGGAATTGGTGGAACTTTCGGAAGAGGAACGAGTGGACTTTTTAGCGGCGTTGGGGGTGGAAGAAGGGGGTTTAAAATCCTTAATTCGTGCTACCTACGAGTTATTAGGTCTGCGTACTTATCTCACGACTGGGGAGAAGGAAACCCGCGCTTGGACTATTTTGGCTGGGATGACGGCTCCCCAAGCGGCTGGGGTGATTCACTCGGATTTTGAACGGGGATTCATTCGGGCGGAAACGGTGTCTTACGAGGATTTAGTGGCTTGTGGTTCTATGAATGGGGCGAAGGAAAAGGGTTTGGTGCGTAGTGAGGGGAAAGAGTACATTGTAAAAGAAGGAGATGTGTTGTTATTCCGGTTTAATGTTTAATCAACTGGCTCCTTTTCTCCAAGATTATATTTATCGGGAAGGTTGGACAGAACTCCGTCCTGTTCAAAGGGCGGCCTGTGAGGTGATTTTTAATAGTCCATCTCATCTCCTACTCGCCACGGGAACGGCTTCAGGGAAAACAGAAGCCGCTTTTCTGCCTATTTTGACGGTTTTAGACCAAAATCCATCTAAAACGGTCAGCGTGCTTTATATTAGCCCGATCAAAGCTCTCATTAATGACCAGTTTGAACGGCTGAATGACCTGTTAAAACAAACCCATACCCCGGTTTTTGCTTGGCATGGGGATATTGCTAGCCGTCGCAAACAAAAGTTATTAAATCAGCCCCAAGGTATTTTACAAATTACGCCGGAGTCTTTGGAAAGTTTGCTGATTAATCACTTTAAGAAGTTGCCGGATTTATTCGGTGATTTACGTTTTGTGATTATTGATGAGATTCATAGTTTTATGGAGTCGCAACGGGGGGCGCAAATTATCTGTCAACTTTCCCGCTTGAGTCGTTGTATTCACTATCATCCGAGACGGATTGGATTATCGGCGACGTTGGGGGATTTAAGGGCGGCGAAACAGTGGTTAGAACAGGGAACGAATGAGGTGGCGATCGCGCCGGAAATTGCGGCAGAAGAACGTCGAGTTAGATTGGCTGTTGAACATTTTTATGTTGGGGAGAGTCAAACCAATTTGGGGGCGGAGATTAAAGATTTTGAGGCTTTTTATCAATATATTTTTGAAATTACCCAAAATAGTCAAGCTCTAATTTTTACTAATAGTAGAACTGAGGCGGAATCGATTACTGCGAATTTGCGTCAACTGGCTAAAATGTTAAATCAACCTGATATTTATTATGTGCATCATGGCAGTATTTCGAGTAGCTTAAGAATGGAGGCGGAACAAGCGATGCGGGATAATTGCCCTGCTGTGACGGCGGCAACTGTTACGTTGGAGTTAGGGATTGATTTAGGACAATTAGAACGGGTGGTTCAACTCAATGCACCGTTATCTGTTTCTAGTTTTTTACAGCGTTTAGGACGGACGGGGAGACGGGATAATCCGGCAGATATGCGGTTTGTTTGTACGGAACTTGAATTGACGGCTGAGATGGAATTATTTGACCAAGTTCCTTGGCAATTGTTACAAGCGATCGCGATTATTCAACTGTATTTAGAGGAAGGTTGGCTTGAGCCGATTGAGTGGGGGAAATATCCCTATAGTTTACTCTATCAACAGACTTTAAGTGTTATTGGTTCTTATGGGGAAGTTTCGCCGAGTGCTTTGGCGGAAATTGTTCTCACGATTCCTATTTTTGGGGCAATTAGTCAGGAAGTTTTTAAGGAGTTATTAAGGTATTGGCTGGCTATTAAACATCTTGAATATACGGAACAGGGGACTCTGATTTTAGGGAAATTTGGGGAGAAGTGGGTGCATAATTTTCGCTTTTATGCGGTGTTTGAGGATGTTACGGAATATAGGGTTTATAGTGAGGGTGGGGAGATTGGGAGCATTTTTGCGCCGCCTCCTTTGCTGGGTTCTTTTTCGTTGGCGGGTCAAAGTTGGCAGGTTTTGGAGATTGACGATTCACGAAAGCGGCTATTTGTTAAGGCAATTGAGGGAATTTCTCCGGTGTCTTGGCGACGGGGAGGGCGGGGACAAATTCATGTCAAAGTTTTGCAAAAAATGCGGCAAGTTTTAGGGGAGAAAGGGGTTTATCCTTATCTTTTGGAGGGGGCGCGTCAACGGTTGGAAAAGGTGAGACGGTTGGGGGAGAGATGGGGGTTTAATCAGGATTATTTTGTGGAGTTGGAGGAGAATTTATATTGTTTTTTTCCTTGGTTGGGGAGTCGGGAGTTTATGACGTTGGAACGGGTGATTCATCGGTTGGTGCAGTCGGGTTTGGGGGTGCGGGTGTTGAAGTCTTATGGACCTTATTATATGTTGTTTAAGTTGGGGCGGGGGGTGAGTTTGGAGGATTTCCGGGCAGGGTTAAGGGGATATTTGGAGGGGGATTGGACTGGGGAGGATTTGGTGGTTTCTCCTGAGAGTCCCCAGTGTTATAAGTATGATTCGTTTATTCCTGATTATTTATTACGGAGGGCGTTTGCTGAGGATGGTTTAAATTTTGAGTCGTTGCGAGAGGAATTAGGGGCGATTTTGGGTTAGGGAATGGGGAATTGTTGACGATATTTGATGGATTATGCCTCGTTTGCCGAAGCTGACCTACCATAGAGGAACTTTGCTGTTACATCCTCCTCCGAAAGGACGGGTGTGGATTGATTATGCGACGTGGGATGATCGGGTGGAAAAGTTTCGGATTCCGGCGATTCATTATCGGGCTTTGGTGGAGGCGATGCAGAGGGAGGAGATTGAGTTTATTGATGAGGCACGGGATTTTAGTCCGTTGGAGTTGTCTCCGAGTATGGAGATGGAACCGTATCTCCATCAGAAGGAGGCGTTAGAAGCTTGGAAGTTGGCGAGTCGTCGGGGGGTGGTGGTGTTGCCGACGGCGGCTGGGAAGACGTATTTGGCTCAGTTGGCGATGCAGTCTACACCCCGTAGTACGTTGATTGTGGTGCCGACGTTGGATTTGATGCACCAGTGGTATGCGCAACTGGAGGCGGCTTTTCCGGATGTGGAGTTGGGGTTATTGGGGGGAGGTTCTCGCGATCGCACACCGATTCTCATTGCAACTTATAATAGCGCAGCGATTCAGGCGGAGAGTTTGGGAAATCGTTATGCGTTGTTGATTTTTGATGAGTGTCATCACTTGCCGACGGATTTTTTTCGGGTGATTGCGGAATATGCGATCGCCCCCTATCGTTTAGGTCTAACGGCGACTCCGGAACGTTCCGACGGTACCCATCGAGCGTTAGACAGTCTCATTGGTGAGGTGGTTTATCGCAAAACGCCGGAAGAGTTATCTGGAAAAGCTTTGGCGGAACATCGGGTGGTACAAATTAAGGTGAAATTGTCTCCCAAAGAACGACAAACTTATGATCAATCTATCCAAACGCGCAACCAATTTTTACGGGAATCTAAGATTGCTCTGAGTAGTTTACAGGGCTGGCAGTTGTTTGTCCAAGCTTCGGCGCGATCGCCAGAAGGAAGACGGGCGATGTTGGCACACCGTCAGGCGAAGGAAATCGCCCTCTGCACCGATGGCAAATTGCGCGTCTTAGCGGAACTCATCACCCAACATTACCCAGAATCTCTCCTCGTCTTCACCAACGACAACGCCACTGTTTACCGGATCTCTCAAGAGTTTCTCATCCCTGCCCTCACCCATCAAACCCCGGTAAAAGAACGCCATGCCATCTTAACTGCTTTCCGAGAGGGGCGTTATAAGGTGCTAGTGGCCTCCCATGTCCTTAATGAGGGGGTAGATGTTCCCGATGCTCGCATTGCTGTGATTCTCTCGGGGACTGGTTCTATGCGGGAATATATCCAACGCTTAGGGCGGGTGTTGCGCAAGGGGAGCGGAGCCAATAAGCTGGCTATTTTATATGAAGTGGTGACAGAAGACACGGCCGAGGAACGCACCTCAGAACGACGGAAAGGGCAAAGTCTCCCTAAACCGAAACCCGGTAAATCTCGCCCCACCCCGAAACACCAACAACTGGAACTTGTTCCTTCTCCTCCTCCCGAGGAAATCAACGCGCCCCCTAGTTGGAAAGTGGCGGAACCGTCTCGGAGATGGGGGGAGGAGGAATAGGTCGGAAAGTCCCATCTAATAATTCCCTTGGACGACATCCCCCATACTTACCCCATAAAGCCGTTGAGCCGATTCTAAAGCCTGTTGGGTTTGGGGACCCCAAACGCCATCAATCGGACCGCGATAAAAGCCACCCTGTTGGAGTCGTTGCTGTAAGCTGCGGACTTGTTCGGCACTGATGGCGCTGCGCAGTTGGTTGAAGGTGCTGCCCCCGACTTGTCCATCAATGGCTAGGTTGCGATCGCGCTGGAAATTGCGCACCGCCGCTTCTGTGGCCTCATCATACACCCCACTGGGAGCTTGGGCTAAATAACCTAAACTATTTAACCTTTGTTGAATCTCCCGTACCTCGTTCCCCTGACTGCCTAAGCCAAAGAGGGGCGTAGGGGGGGCGCTGGTGAAGGGTTGAGTCGGGGTAGGGGTCGATTGAAGGGCGTTGAGGGTTTGCGCCCCCACAATGCCATCTACAGGCAGGCCGCGCTGTTGTTGGAAGCGTCGCACGGCGGCCTCTGTTTGGTTGCCAAAGTAGCCTGTAATCGGACCGTTATAGACTCCTGCCTGTTGTAGTGCCTGTTGCAGGGTTCTGACTTGAGAATTGCGATCGCCCTGACGTAACAAATTCGCTGTAATCTCAGGCGCGCTGGGCGTTACAGTCCTTTGTCGTTGATTTAAAATCACTTGAGTTTGAGGGCCAATCACCCCATCCGGGGTTAAACCATGTTCCCGTTGTAAGCGGATCACCGCTTCCCGAGTCGCTGGACCGAAATAGCCCGTCGGTCTGGCTTGTAAATAGCCTAAACTGGACAATTGGACTTGTACCGCTTGGACATGAGAACCGCGATCGCCTTCCCTCAACAACGTCATGGCACTAGCCAAGGCCTCGGAAGATGCCCCCCAGAGTCCCAACACCATCCCACCTAACACCATGCCAACAGTGACCAGACGACCTTTCCCCCGTCGCCATAAACCCGAGGGACCGCCCCCGCTCCCTTCTGGGATTAGAGTGGGAGTCAGCATCAGAGAACTATCACCGTGATCATCCTCGTAGGCAAGGGCATGATGTAAATAAGCTAGGGATTCCATCATCTTCAATTTTTCCGTACTATTAGTGATTGCGAGCGATCCAGATTGCAACTCATCTGTAGCTCATTTTGCCACGCTCAGTCAGAATTGGAATCCCTTCCGTTGCATCAGTTCACAAACCGTTCAAATCACCCCCGACTTTTGACAGAACAAAGCAAAGCCTACCGCCACCCCCGTAATCCCTAAAGCCACGAGGGGATGCTGTCCTTGGCTCACCGCGCAAGAGGTGACAATTCCCGCCCCAACCATGGCAATCAGGGCAGATTCTAAGAGATTTTGATTTGAATTTTTGTTATACATCCCAGTTTTTTGACAACAATCACGATCGAGAAAAGGTAGACTTTAGGGTAGCATCGACCCTTTAGACCCCTCTTCTCTCACTCCAACTTTTGCAATCAAGCTTTACCTTTAGCGACGTTTCTTAACAATCCTAGGGCAACCCGAAATACAACGCCTTCCAGTGTTGTTATGTATAGTGTTAAGCATTGCAAGAACTTTAATCCCGTTCCCTCCGTCATCATTCGTTTATGACGGTTCTCTAACTACTGTGAGGTTGTAGATGAAATACTGGAAATACTCCGTGACAGTCTTAGCAGTCCTAGGCAGTGTCTTGGGGACTGAAACGGCGATCGCGCTTAATCAAAGCCATCGTCTGCTTAATTCCGAGCAAGGGGTAGAAACCTCTGCCCCAACCCAATTGGCTCAAAGTCGCTTTGACCGATGCCGCAGAGCGAATACTTCAATCTTCATCTATCGCGATCGTTCTCCGGAAAGACCCATCGCGACCGTTCAAGCTAACGAGCAAGTTCAACTCGCAGAACAAAATCCTGTAGGTGGCTGGATTGCTGTAAATGAACCCGTGCGGGGATTTGTCGAAGCCCGCTTTTTAACCCAATGTGATGATGTTGGTGACTTCATTGAAGGTTCAATCACCCAGATTATGTCCTCGCGGTTGTGCGTCAATAGTCGTCCCAGTTCCAACGCCGGACTCCCCATCTATAGTGAACCTCGCACCGGCTCCCGTACCATTGATCGGGTTTTTCGGGGTGAAGAAGTCACCGCCACGAACTATTCCTTAGATCGAAGAGCCGGCCGTTTATGGTTACGCATTAGCCGCCCAGTCCCCGGCTGGGTAGACTACGGCAACTTAAGCACAGGAGAAGTCAACTTTATTCCCTGTGCCTTACAAAACTGATCAACCTGTTACCGTTCAAAAGGTGAACCAAGAGGGCTAGAGACTAGCCCTTTTTTAATCCCCCTTTGAAGGTTGACAATAATTCAATATTGTGCATTCCCCCAATAACTTGCACCCTTGCACCAAATTCTCACCCTTCCCCAGAGAACCCTATAGAAAACAAAAACCGCAACCGGATGCAAGACCGGGAATCTACCATGTTTATCGGACAACTCTTCTTTAACTTGTTTGGCAACAAACAACTCTCATCCCCCCAACAGGAAGAAGAAAACACCTACTTTCAGGCCTTCATTCTTGAACCCATCCTCACCCCCAGCGGCCTCGTTGATGCCGCAGACGACAGTTCAGATATTGGCTGGATTGAACCCCTCACCATTGACCCCTCCGACTTTGACCCC
>NZ_JAIHOM010000069.1 GCF_026130165.1 Spirulina subsalsa FACHB-351
CCCCAACCCGTCAGCACAAAAACCCTCCGTCTTGAACTCGAACAACTCGAACATATTAATCACTTAGTCGGAGAATTACTAATTAATCAAAACCAACTCACCCTACGGGATGAACAGTTCCAAGGTGCTGTACAAAAACTATCAGATTGGCTCAAAAAACACCGTTTCACCTTAACCCAACTGCGGGATTATATTGCCGAATACAAAAACGAAGATCAGAAAAAACTCACCCCCACTCAAAGACTCCTTTATTCTGCCATTGAAGAGACCTCCCAAATTACCCAAGCTACGGAAGATATTAACCTGTTATCCCGCACCACTACCTCCACCATCGAGCGAGAAAAACGGATCTCCAAACAACTGCGAGATAATATCCAATCCGCCCGCATGGTTCCCCTGAAAACCTTGCTTAAACGATTTCCTCCGATGGTGAAACAACTCTCCTTTGTCCATAAAAAAGAAGTAGAGTTAACCCTCAAAGGAACAGAAGTAATGGTGGATAAAACCATCACCGAAAATCTCTATGATGCCCTATTACATCTGATTCGTAATGCCTTTGATCATGGCATAGAATCCCCCGAAATTCGTCAAACCCTAGGCAAACCCACCACCGGACAACTAGAAATTTATGCCTATAACCAAGGCAATCGCACCATCATTGAAGTGCGGGATGATGGACAGGGTTTAAACGTCGATAAGATTTGCCAAAAAGCTTTAAGTAAAGGGTTAATTACGGAGGTTGAATCAGAACGGATTAAACAACTCTTACATCCCGAAGATCGCCTAATCGAATTAATGTCTAGACCCGGTTTTTCCACAGCCGATCAAGTCAGTGATTTATCCGGTCGTGGGGTTGGTTTAGATGTAGTACAAACCCAACTCGCCAATATTAAAGGCTATCTCTCCGTCCGTTCCTTCCCCCAACAAGGCACAATCTTTTATGTCCAGATTCGGGAATCTTTGATGAGTGCCAGATTGCTCATCTGTCGCGCTAAAAACTCGATTTATGGTTTCGTATCCAATGAGATTGAACAGGTCTTAATTCCGGGGGATAATTTACGCTGGTTAGCGGGACAAAAAGTGTTAGATTGGCAACAAAAAGGGGAAGAATGTACCATCCCCGTCTATGAATTAGCGAGTCTTTTTCACTACTCAGGTCACTCCCTCACCCAACATCAAACCCTGCTGTTCCATGAGTCCTCAGAACAGGGATTAAGTCCTCTCCTACGCACACCGGATAATGTTCCTCCCGTGTTATTATTACGAACGACCGAGGGGTTAATCGGCTTAGAAGTGGATCAGGTGATTGAGGAACAGGAATTAGTGATTAAACCGATTTCTAGTGCGATCGCCCCTCCCCCCTACCTCTACGGTTGTAGTATTCTCGCAGATGGTCGTCTCACCCTCATTTTAGATGGGGCTGCCCTGCTCCAACAGGCCCAAAAGAAAGGGATTCGCGTCTTAAATGCAACCGAAGTGCGCCCCCAATTTTCCACCCCCTTCACCGTTGATGTATCCTCCTCCCCCCTCTCCACCCAACAATTAGGCCTCTTTGTCGCCCCCTCCGAAGACACCACCGAAACCGAAGAGCGTAGGAGTGCTAATATTGCCCTCAAAGGAGCAGAAGGACAAACCCCATCCTCCCCCACCCCAGCCCAGAATACAATCTTAGTCGTAGATGATTCCCTCACCGAACGGCAAACCTTGACCCTAATTTTGCAACGGAACGGCTATAAAGTTATTCAATCTAAAGACGGTTTAGAAGCCCTAGAAGCCCTGAAAACCACCCCAGAGGTCAAAATGATCCTCTGTGACATTGAAATGCCTCGGATGAACGGCTTAGAATTTCTCAGCCGTCTCCAACAAGACAAAACCCTTGCCCATCCTCCCATCGTGATGTTAACCTCCCGCAGTCGGGACAAATTCCAACATATCGCCATGTCTTTAGGGGCCTATGCTTATTTAACCAAACCCTACCTAGAACAGGAAATTCTCTCCACCTTAGAGGAAGCGATTCATGAACTTATCCCCCCAACGCACTGATACCGTTAAAGTAATTGTATTCCCCTTGGGAAATCACTTGTTTTCCTTACCCATGAAAGCCGTTTTAAAAATTCATCATTGTCCCCCCGATGCTCAAACGGGATTTGATGAAGTGGGATTAATTGATTTAGAAGATCAAACGGTTTTACTTCTGCCCTTAGAAGCTTTATTAAAAGAGCAGGACATGGGGGAGGAGGATGTGTTTTTAACCCCCATTTCCCAAGCACAACGCCCCTTTCTGATCTTAATTAAAAACCCTCGACAACAGCTATGTGGGATTCAAGTGGCAGAGTTACCGAACATGATTGATTTACCCCTCCACATCGTCCAACCTCTCCCCCATTCGGCTAAACAAACCAGCCCTGCCCAGTTTGCTCAATATGTCGCATTGTGGCAGTCTGAACAGGGGAAAAAGCCCATTTTTTTATTAGATATTGGGCGGGTAATGCAGGAAATTAATCAGGGATAAAAATTAGTTGATAACCGTTAACTTAGGCATTAACCAGTTAATCCTTAATCCAAGGTTTATCCCAAGGACTTCCCCCCACTTCCAAACCACAAACCGAACTTTCCGCCCTCACAATCACCCGGCCTTGTTTTTCCCGCAATTCTAAGCGCAAATGCCCCCGCATGGTATCCCGACAACAAAACGCTAACCCCTCAGAAGTAGGAGCGCGGAGGGGTGTTCCAGAATGCTCCGTTGTCCCTACTAATTCCACCTCATACTGAGCATTTTTCGCCTGCATTTTCCAGTATCCCCAAGGTTCTATCGCCCAACTCACCTCTGAATTCCACGGCACAAACTCATAAAATTTTCCGCGATAATGGAGACAAATTAAGGCCACCGATTCCATCCACCACAAAACCCCCCGCTTCCCTCCTCCGGCGGTAATGGCTAAATCATTTTCTTGTTTAAAGGAATTACAATTCACCCAAAACCAACGTTTTGGAAAAGCACGACCCCAGTTTTTTTCGTGATAGGCCGGAGCATCATCAAAATAATAAAGTTGTCCGCTCCAATCAATCCACCCCGTCGCTAAACCATGCGCCATTAAAATCTGCCATCCCGGCTCAAAAATGGGAAAAGAAGACAACCAGCCCGCCGTTGATTGTTGTGCCTGATTGGGATTTCCCCAGCCATAAATGGGCTTGATTTCATATTGCCAACGACAGTATTTTTTTGTGGCTGGATCTTGAATCATTCCTTGATTTAAATAGGCTGTTGCTTGGTAGCCTTGTTGAATTTGAGTTTCAAAGTCTTTGGGGTCTAATAGTTGCGGATTGTGCTTTAAATCCGTCTTTCCCCAATGTCCTAAACCGAGTTCATCTTTTGTTGCCCAAAATTGAGTTACATCAGGAAAAGTACGACATAAATATTCATCATTTGCGCCCAAAACTTGGGCTGCACCTCCACTATAGCCTTGTCCTCCTAGAGGGTCTTCAATGGAGTACATAAAGGCAAAGGTTTGTTCAAGGGTGGGAAGGGTGACGCGGAAATACCAACCTTCAAAAAAACGTTCAGAACTGCCGTTCCAATGATAGCCACTGTGGGGAGTTTGTAGGGGGTTAGACATAGGTCAAGAAAGAGGGATGAGTCCACATCAGGATAGCTTATTCTGCTCTTCGTTATCCATTGAACGGAAGTAGCAACTATTCCCCACCCCAGAATAGGTGGGGAGTATTTCCTCACAAAAATAGACCAGCGCGATTGTGCTGGTCTAATAATGTTTAGGAACGAGAGTCAACGCGACTCTCCCTTAATTCCCAAGGAAGCTAAACGGAAACCGCAGACTTCACAGAAGCAGACAATTCACCTTTGGCATACTTCGCCGCATACTCATCTAAGGTCATTTGTTTAATCTTGCTAGCATTCCCAGCCGTTCCGAAAGCTTGGTAGCGTTCTAAGCACACTTGTTTCATGTACTTGATGGAGGGCTTCATGAAGTGACGAGGATCGAAGTTTTTGGGATCCTTCGCGGCAGCTTCACGGATAGCGGCCGTAATCGCTAAACGGTTGTCGGTGTCGATGTTCACTTTGCGCACACCGCTCTTAATCCCTTTTTGAATTTCTTCAATGGGTACACCGTAGGTTTCAGGAATAGTACCACCGTATTGGTTGATCATGTCAATCCATTCTTGAGGAACGGAGGAAGAACCGTGCATCACCAAGTGGGTGTTGGGTAAGCGCTTGTGAATTTCTTCAATGCGACTAATCGCTAAAATTTCGCCCGTCGGTTTGCGGGTGAATTTGTAAGCACCGTGGCTGGTGCCAATAGCAACAGCGAGAGCGTCTACTTGGGTTTGTTCTACAAACTGAACGGCTTCGTCGGGGTCAGTCAGCAGTTGATCTTTGCTCAGAGTGCCTTCAAAACCGTGACCGTCTTCTTTATCCCCTTGCCCGGTTTCTAAGGACCCTAAACAACCTAATTCACCTTCTACACTCACACCGACGGAGTGAGCTACTTTAACCACTTCAGCCGTAACGCTGACGTTGTATTCAAAGCTGGCAGGGGTTTTAGCGTCTGCTTCTAAGGAACCATCCATCATCACGCTGGTGAAACCGTTGCGGATGGCAGAATAACAGGTGGCTGGGGAGTTTCCATGATCTTGGTGCATGGCAACGGGAATATGAGGATAGGTTTCCACTGCTGCTTGCACTAAGTGACGTAAGAAATTTTCCCCCGCATAGCTACGAGCGCCGCGAGAAGCTTGTAAGATTACAGGACTGTCAGCTTCTTGGGCTGCCTGCATGATGGAGATAATTTGCTCCATGTTGTTCACATTGTAAGCAGGAATCCCATAATCATTCTCGGCAGCGTGGTCTAAGAGCAGCCGCATAGGTACAAGCGCCATAAAATATCCTCCTAATGGTTTGTTCGGTCTTGTTATTGGGTTGAGCTTTCAGCTAGCACAAGCCAGATAAACGTTTTTTTGATGTTTGACAGTTTCCCACACCCAGCCCGAGATTAGGATGTCCGAGATGATAGTGTGATTTTTCTGTCGTCTTTTAGGTAATCTTAAGTTAGTTTACCAGAATCTTAAAGTTTTTTTCGGACTTGAGTATTTTTACTGTGGAGAATTTTTAGAGGTGATTTCTAGCATCCAGCACTTTTAATCTGGGAATGGGTCGCCCGGGATTCGAACCCGGAACTAATCGGTTAAAAGCCGAGTACTCTACCGTTGAGTTAGCGACCCCCCTAAAACTGTGTTGTTCACACGATTTATTAATGTAGCATAGCTTTTTGAAAATAGGCAAGCCCTTCAAGAAATATTTTTCAGGGGGGAGGGGCTATAATGGCCGCGAAAAATCTCTAAAAGCTGGTCAAATAAGGGTTCTCCCTTGCGTGTGGTGAGGATGGCTTCGGCAAGGGCAAAAAAATCTGGGTTGGTTTGGCGATCGCTTTCTATGGTTTTACTCGCCGGATAGAACATCACATCATCGGTGCGCAGTTCGTTAGTAATCCCAGTTTGCCAAACCTGATCTTGACGTTGCCAAGAAATGGAACGTCCGCGCAAGGTCATCTGAAACCATTCGATGGTTTCTCGCTGTAATTCAATAAAGAGATCAAAATAGGGTTCTCCCCCCTGATACCAAATGCGAACCCTGTGGGGATCCCCTTCTGTGGTCAGTAGTTTCTGATCAATACGTCGTAAGGAACGACCTAATAAGTTAATCTCGGCTTGTTCCATTCGGATCAAAATGTCCACGTAGGACGGATGATGTCTATGACCCTGTTTGCCCTTACTCCACGAACCGGAGGGCATGAACAAAAAGGCCTTGACAAGTCTTTTTCTATTGTGACACTCTCCCGACACGGACGGCAAGAGAAGGGTGGGATGTTGACATCCTCCCCGGCCTAAAGGCACGGGGATTCCCAGTCTGTCCACATTAAGTGGACTCCTGATGGGTAGACAGACAAGCAACCGCCCCCGATGGGGGCCTCACACTGCTTAACGCCTGTCCATTCAGGTCGGCAAGCCCTGCCGCCATAATATTTACACTGGCATTCACATCCCGGTCTTGTTCTGCACCACAGTTGAGGCACAGTAAGGGTTTCGTTCACTCAAAATCGACCAATGCCCTCAGCCTCGGCATCACCAGCAGAGGCTGAGGGCATTGGTGATGCTCCCTCCCTGCAAGCGAGGAAGGGGAATTCCGCAACATTTTGTTAAATTTCGCGGGTTGGGGGAAAAACTTGTGTAGGATGCGAAAATGGGGGTTGTTTGTTTTGGGGTAGTTCAACAGCAAGCTGTTCTCACAGGGGAGGGGTTGTGCTAACTCCGATAACCAATCGCCAAAATCTTAAGGGTCTGGAACGGCACTTTTTGGATTTTCCTGAAAGCTTTGCGGAATAACGCATCTATGACTTTTGAGGGGGACAGTGTGATCGCCGTATTGTTCGGCAATAGCTGGATAGGTGTCGCGTAAATGGATTCAGATATCGAAGCATGAATTGCGATTATTAAGGGAGAAACAATGGTTCACTTAACCCCGAATCCTAGTTTTAGTTTAACGATTTCTATTGAACTACCCAACACACCGGGAATGTTGGCGAGTGTCACCCATGCGATCGCCTTGCGAGGGGGAAGTATTGGTCAGATTAATTTACTCCAGCATACGCGCAAATTATCGAGACGGGAATTTGTGGTGGATGCGTCGAGTACGGAACACGCTGAGGAAATTGTAGCCTCGATTAAGGATGTTCCCCATGTCAAGGTGTTGCGGGTGTCCGATCGAACCTTTGACCTGCACCGGGGGGGTAAGATTGGGATGCAGTGCCGAATGCCCTTAACGGATCAATCGGATTTAGCAATGGCCTATACTCCGGGGGTGGGGCGGATTTGTAAGGCGATCGCAGAAGATCCCCAACAGGTTTTTTCCTTGACCATTAAAAGTAATACCGTGGCCATTATCACCGATGGTAGCGCGGTATTAGGATTAGGCAATCTCGGACCCGAGGCCGCTTTACCCGTCATGGAAGGCAAGGCCATGTTATTTAAGGAATTTGCCGGAATTGATGCCTTCCCCATCTGTTTAGATACCCAAGACACCGAGGAAATCATTGCCACGGTCAAACATATCGCTCCCGTGTTTGGGGGGGTAAATCTGGAAGATATCAGCGCCCCTCGGTGTTTTGAGATTGAAAAACGCTTGCGGGAAGAGTTAGAAATCCCCGTGTTTCACGACGATCAACACGGCACAGCTATTGTCACCCTCGCGGCCTTATTTAATGCCCTCAGACTGGTCAAACGAGAGCTAGAGGCAGTGAAAATCGTCATTAATGGGGCTGGGGCGGCGGGGGTGGCCATTGCTAACCTCATACTCCATTCTGGCGCTCGTTCCATTATCATGTGTGACTCGAAAGGGATTCTCTCCCGTCAGCGCACAGATTTAAACCCCCAAAAACAATTCTTTGCCGTTGACCAAGAGGGGACGTTAGCCGATGCTGTACAGGGAGCCGATGTGTTTATTGGGGTGAGTGTGCCGGGAGTTTTAACCCCAGAAATGGTACGGACTATGAATGAGGGGGCGATTATTTTCGCCATGGCGAATCCAGTGCCGGAAATCCAGCCGGAATTAGTGCCGGATGAGGTGGCTGTGATGGCGACGGGACGTAGTGACTACCCCAATCAGATTAACAATGTGTTGGCCTTTCCGGGGATTTTCCGGGGGGCGTTAGACTGTCGGGCGCGGAAAATTACGACGAATATGTATGTTCAAGCGGCTAGTGCGATCGCCTCTTTAGTGTCGGTCCAAGATTTAGATCGGGAGTTTATCATCCCCTCCGTATTTGATAAGCGCGTGTCCTCGGTCGTTTCAGCCGCCGTCCAACGGGCCGCCCGGGAAGACGGGGTAGCCCGTCGTTAGATTGCAACCCAACTTAAACGATAGAAACCGGGTTTGTGGCCAGATGTATACCCAGACAAGGGAGTGAAAGAAACCCGGTTTCTGGCTAGGAATTCAATGTTAGGTTGCGCGTCTCGCTGCACCTAACCCATAAATCAGAGAACATTACGGTAGCCAATTCATAGCTAGTAACTGTTCGAGAGAATAAGGACATTCTTCAGGAAATTGAACTGTATATCCGGTCTTTTGCCGGACATAATTTAAAGCCTTTACATAAATATTGGCTTGGTTCTCTTGGAGATGATTCTGTAAATTCTGAGTTAAATCTTCATTGAGTTGACCTCTAAAACTCATGATTTCCGCTTTCCAATGATTAGCATTATATTCAGATTCAGAATGCCAGTATTGTAGCAGGAGTAAATGTCTAATAATCTGTTCGAGGAATCGTTCTACCGATTTTTTTTCCCGTCGCCCCAATTCCTCTAACTCCTCAATTAAATGTTGCTGATCTAATTCTTCGAGTCGGTTATGTTTTAAACAATCGATCGTTTTACTTAACCACTGTTCACGATCAAGATCATAGAGAGAACTGGCTGAATTGTGTTGATTCATAATCGAGCTTAAATAGCTAAAAATGAGCGGTTGGGTTTCGCACTCCGATTCACCCAACCTCAAGTTACACAAAAAGCGGGTAAATTCACTACCCGCTTTTTATTCGGAATCTCGCCCCCGTTAGGCGACTGTTTTCAGGATTCACTGAGACGATGAAACCTAACGATCCACAGACCCCATAATTACATCGATACTGCCCAAAATTGCCATAATATCGGCAACTTTCACCCCTTTTAAGAGTTGGGGCAGGATTTGTAAATTATTAAAATCCGGTGGGCGGACTTTAAAGCGCCAAGGGAAGACATTATCATTACCCACAATAAACACCCCCAGTTCACCTTTGCCACTTTCCAAGCGGACATAGTGTTCTCCGGCTGGAATCTTAAAGGTAGGGGCGACTTTTTTGGCAATGTACTGATAATCAAAGCCGTTAAATTCCGACTTTTTACCTTCCATTAAGCGTTTAGCTTCCAGATTCTCGTAGGGGCCCCCCGGAATCCCCTGACAAGCTTGGCGAACGATCTTAATCGACTCGCGCATTTCCCGAATCCGCACGAGATACCGGGCGAAACAATCCCCTCCGGTTTCCCACTGCACCTCCCAATCCAAATCGTCATAGCATTCGTAGTGATCCACTTTGCGTAGATCCCACTTGACACCGGATCCCCGTAACATGGGGCCGGATAATCCCCAGTTAATGGCATCTTCCCGGCTAATGGTGCCGACTCCTTCCACCCGACGGCGGAAAATGGGGTTATTGGTGATTAATTTTTCATATTCATCAATTTTCGGGGCGAAGTAGTCGCAAAAGTCGAGGCATTTGTCAATCCACCCGTAGGGCAGATCGACGGATACCCCACCCACCCGGAAATAGTTGTTATTAATCAAGCGAGAGCCAGAAGCCGCTTCCCAGAGGTCATAAATGAGTTCTCGTTCTCGGAAGATATAAAAGAAGGGGGTTTGCGCCCCTACATCTGCCAAGAAGGGTCCTAACCAAAGTAAATGATTAGCAATGCGGTTCAGTTCTAACATGATGACGCGGATATATTGGGCGCGTTTCGGCACTTCAATATCCGCTAACTGTTCCGGTGCATTGACGGTAATGGCTTCATTAAACATCCCGGCGGCGTAGTCCCAACGGCTGACGTAGGGAACATACATCACAGTGGTGCGGTTTTCGGCGATTTTTTCCATCCCTCGGTGGAGGTAGCCGATCACGGGTTCGCAGTCGATCACGTCTTCCCCATCAAGGGTGACGATCAGACGTAAAACCCCGTGCATCGAGGGATGGTGTGGCCCCATGTTTAAAACCATGGGTTCGGTTCTAGTTTCTATTTGTGCCATAGATTCGGCAGTGTCCCTCTTATCTGCTGGTTGCTCGAAGACTCTAAGACGCGGTGAGCAAAATAAATCTTCCGCGCTTGAGTCGAGTTGTTATTGCACATCATCAATGAATCATTATAGGAGACAGCGTAGACCCAACACTGAATCTAAGGTTGGATTTGCTGGTTTAAGGGGAAGTTGGAACTTCGACAGACTGTAAAACTATTTTGGTATACAACAAAATATTAATTTTTTGTCAAGCTTGGTAATAATTCAAAACCTTGGGGTGACAATCTAGGTGAAATCAGGATTAGCTTACAACCGAGTGATCATGGACTTTCTCTCTAACACCGTCGTCTTATCGCGGATGCAGTTTGCCTTGACTGCAATTTTTCATATGCTGTGGCCTGTATTAACCACAGGTTTGGGGATTTACCTCGTGATTATCGAAGGTCTTTGGTTAAAGACCAAGAACAAAGACTATTATCACCATGCCCGTTTTTGGGTGAAACTCTATGTTCTGAATTTTGGGATTGGTGTTGCGAGTGGGATTCCTATGGGGTTTCAGTTTGGCACCAACTGGGCGCCGCTGTCTGAGGCGATTGGTAATTTTTTTGGGAGTATTATTGGCTTTGAGGCTTCTTGGGCGTTTATGCTAGAGGCGGCCTTTTTGGGGATTATGGTCTTTGGTTGGGAACGAGTCAATCCGATTATTCACTACATCGCCACTATTTTGGTGGCCATTGGTGCTAACCTCTCCACCTTCTGGATTTTAACGGCTAATTCTTGGTTGCAGACTCCGGCCGGGGTGGAATTGGTAGAGGGGAAATATGAGGTGATTGATTATGTGGCGGCGGTTTTTAATCCCTTTATGATTAACAGTGTGATGCACATGGTGTTAGCCACCTTGGAGACTTCCCTGTTTGTCATTGGGGGGATTAGTGCTTGGTATATGTTCAAACAACGGCACACGGAATTTTTTAGTAAATCCTTTAAAATTGTTTTGGTGGTGGCGATCGCAGTGGCCCCCCTCCAAATCTATGTTGGTCACTTAAGCGGCGAACAAGTCCAAGAGTATCAGCCGACTAAATTAGCTGCCATGGAGGCCCAATGGGAAACCATTCCAGCTGGACAAAGTGCCGACTGGAGTGTACTGGCCATTCCCAACGAAAAAGCCGAACGAAATGACTGGGAACTAAAAATTCCCCAAGCTTTGGGGTATATATTAGAACTCAAACCCACCCTCTCTAAACCTGTCCTAGGCCTCAAAGAATGGACCCCTGAACAACGGCCCCATCTCTTAGGCTTAATTTATTACGCCTTTCGGACTATGGTTGCCATTGGCTTCTTTTTGGCCGGATTAATGCTGGTCACTATCTTCGAGTGGATGCGAGGCAAACTCTCCCCTGACATTATTGCTCAACAGCGTTGGCTTTTAGGTGGCTGGATTTTTGCCGCCCCCTTGGGTTACATTGCCATTGAATCGGGTTGGATTGTGCGCTGTGTGGGACGGCAACCTTGGACGGTTTATAACACGATTCGCACCAGTGATGCGGCAGCAAATTTACCGCCGGGAAATGTTTTAACAACCCTGATCTTCTTTGCTGTTACCTACACGCTGTTACTGTTCGCGGCCTTTTATTTTGGTCGTCGGATTATCCTCAAAGGTCCTAATTTAGAATTACCTTTACCGGGGGAAACGACCCCCATTTTAGGTGTGAACCCGGGGCAATTTAAACCGGATCAACGTCCGACAGAAGCCCAACAGTAAAGGAAGAAATTAGGAGAGATTGTTTTACCTCAAGACCTATGGAAACATTAGATTATTTATTGCCCCAGGTGTGGTTTGGAATTTTGGCGTTGTTTTTGTTCCTCTATGTGATGCTAGATGGTTTTGATTTGGGGGTTGGGATTTTATCCCTGACCTCCTCTAGTGAGGAACGTCGTAGCATCTTAATGACCAGTTTAAGCAATATTTGGGATGCCAATGAAACTTGGCTCATTTTGATGGGTGGAAGCCTATTTGGAGCGTTTCCCTTAGCCTATGGGACGATTTTACAAGCTCTCTATATCCCTGTATTTATCATGATTTTTGGTCTGATTTTTCGGGCGGTGGCTTTTGAATTTCGGGAACAGGCGAACCGGAAATGGTTTTGGAATATTGCCTTTGGTTTGGGGAGTTTTTTGGCTGCTTTGGGACAAGGTTTTGCCTTGGGAGGGGTTTTGGAAGGGATTCAAGTGGATGCCTCGGGTCACTTTATTGGGGGGAGTTGGGATTGGTTGCGTTTCCCCTCGGTCGTAGTGGCATTAACTTTGATACAGGGTTATGTTTTGATTGGGTCTACCTATTTGATTTGGAGGACAGAGGGAGAACTGCAACAAACCCATTACAAAACGGCTAAAATTGCGGCCTTGACGACCTTAATTGGGGCGATTGTAATTACTATTGTGACTCCGATTGTCTATGAATCGGCGCGATCGCGTTTATTCTCCCAACCGCTCATTTATATCTTCGCCCTCATCCCCCTGTTAGGGATTCTCTTGATCTGGCAACTGTGGCAGAGTTTGGAGAAAAAGAAGGAAGCCCTACCTTTTGTCTGGACAATTCTCCTGTTCCTGTTAACCTTTATGGGGTTGGCTTTAGTCATTTTTCCGTACATTATTCCCAACTCTATCACCATTTATCAAGCCGCCGCCGCGCCGAGTTCTTTAGTGATTATGATTATTTTCATCGGGGCCTTAATTCCGGTGATGTTGTTCTACAACATTTATCAGTATGTGGTGTTTCGGGGCAAAATCACTGTTGACGAGGGGGAGATAGGATAGAAGGAAGGGGCAACCTTGACCGATAATGGGGACAAGTTACCTGTTACCTCCATCATGTCTAGTTCCTCTTCTTCCTTTGTCCATATTCCGGTTTTGAGTCAAGAGTTAATCACGGGCTTAGAAGTCAAAGCGGGAGGATATTATCTAGATGCCACGGTGGGAGGGGGAGGTCATACGGCTTTAATTTTAGCCAGTGCGCCTGATGTGCGGGTGATGGCGCTGGATCGGGATGGGGAGGCGATCGCCCATTGTCAAACCTACCTCCCCAACACCGTCCAATTCTGGCAGGGCAACTTTGCCGATTATTGCCCCCTCAACACCCAATTTGATGGCATTATCGCCGATTTAGGCGTAAGTTCCCCCCAATTTGACCAGCCCCAACGAGGGTTTAGTTTCCAACACAGCGCCCCCCTCGATATGCGCATGGATTGCCGTCAATCTCTCACGGCCGGCGATATTATTAATCATTGGGCTGAATCTGAACTGGCTAACATCTTCTATCACTACGGAGAAGAACGCTTATCCCGTCGCATTGCTCGGCGGATTGTGGACAAACGCCCCCTACAAACCACCACCGAATTAGCCGATCTCATCGCCAGCGCGGTTCCCCCCAAATATCGCTACGGACGTATCCACCCCGCCACCCGCGTTTTTCAAGCCCTCCGCATTGCCGTTAACGGCGAATTAGAAGCCCTAGAACAGTTTTTGACTCAAGCCCCCACTTGGCTTAAAACAGGGGGTAGAATCGGCATCATCAGCTTCCACAGTCTCGAAGATCGTTTAATTAAGCACAGTTTCCGCAACAACGAACAGTTAAAAGTCCTCACCAAAAAGCCCATCACCGCACAACCGGAAGAACAAGCCCAAAATCGTCGTTCTCGTTCGGCTAAATTGCGTTTTGCCCAACGGATTTAAGTGGCTTTCTTGAGGGTGGGCATTGCCTAGGAATCGGTCAAGATTGCTCTGTTCTCACTTCCCTAGAATTCAGCCACTTGACAAACTGTCTTAAGATCCCACAATTCCCAAAAAGACAGTGTTAGAGTTTAACTATCGATAACGTCTAGAGTTGAGTTCTATCGATTCCCTTGTCCTGAGTTTATCCCTTCCATAGCAATCCTAAATAAGATTGTGGTAAGGGCAATTCGTGAATTCCCCCTAGGATACGGGTTAAATGTCAAAAAACATGACAACTTAAATAGGATTGTAATAGCTAGCTCAACATAGCTATGCCATAGCAACTCATCATGTACTTTTTCTATGAAATACGGCAATGTTAGCTAAAATCTGGCGGTGAGTTTTTGGGAGTCCCTGTCGCTACACCCAACCGACACATAACCTGCTTTTTTCGATTTCATAGAAACATCCAGCCAAGCACTTGAAAGGTGCGATAGATTCGTATGTATTCACTTTTTGTAATAACAATCTAAACCCAATATGTTTACAAAAATAACTCGTTGGTTCGGCCGATTTTTTAACAAATCTAGCACCATCAATAATGAGCCGATTAATAAAGTTAGTTTAATCATTGTTATTGCCATTGATTTGTTTATTTTAGGCAATGTTTTCTGGGGCCTAAGTGATATTGGACAATGGCACTTGAGCGCTGGGGAACAATATCCCTGTTATTATAGTTGGGATGCTTACCGCACAGAAACCCCTGAAAATAAAGATTTTGAGAGGATTCGCTCATCCATTAGTTTAGATGAGTATGGTAGCCCCAATCCCTATCCCAACGAATTAAAACGGTTAGGGTCTGTTTCAGAAGTTTGTCTTAATTACCGTCAAATTGAAGACCGAATTAACACACCGCAAAATCAACAAGTCATACGGGTAATTAATGAAAAACAGGTCAATATTAATGACCTAGAATACAAAAATCAGCGTATTCGCAGTCAATATGATTCTACTCTATTAGAACAAATTGCGGGGCAACCTCGGGATCTTTCCATTAATACCGTTGAAGCTGCACAGGCGAAACAAAACCTAGATGAAAATAACCGCCAAATTGCTAATATTAAGGGAGAAATTTCCACTTTACAAGAGGAATTACTCGCACAACCTGCTAGTGTTGAATTGCTCGCCCTTTTGAATAACGACACGATCTTTAACCAGCTACAAAAGGACTATAATCACGCAGCTTATTGGTATCCTAGCCTTCAGTTTGCCTTACAAGCGATCTTTTTGTTACCCCTGATTATTCTAGCCCTTTGGGTGCATAATTTTGCCCAAGGGAAAAACTATGGTCTGGTGGCGTTGATGAGTTGGCATTTGCTGATCATCTTCTGTATTCCCCTAATCCTGAAAATCTTCGAGGTTTTACAATTTGGGCTGATTTTTGATGTTTTAGTGCGAGTGCTTACCCAACTTTTAGGGGGGTTACTATTCCTGATCAGTTATGTCTACATTTTGATTGTGCCGTTAGTGGGTTTTGGCATTATCAAGTTCTTTCAAAAGGTGGTATTTAACCGGAAACTACAAGTAGCTAATCGGGTCCAAAAAGGGAAATGTATGAATTGTGGGAAGAAACTGCGGGGGGATGAGTCTCACTGTCCCCATTGTGGTTATTATCAATATGTGGAATGCCCCAATTGTTTACATTTAACTTACAAGTATTTGTCCTATTGTAAGGTGTGTGGTCATCCCCAAGAAACCTATCATGATTGAGGTTAAAGGTTGATTGATTATATAGCGTTCCCATTTGAGTTTTGTAATCCATAAGGGAAAGCAAAGGGAACAGGGAATAGGGAATTGATAATTGACAATTGACAATTGACAATTGTTTCCGATTCCCGACTTCCGTTCGCGGAGCGTTCAGAAGGAAAGGAAAAATCCCCGGATTCCCGACTTCCGAAGTTATTCAGCAAGCCCTATATATTAAGAAGACAGTTGAGAGAGAAATTGATCGACTTGTTGGCGATAGGGTTCACCTCCGGCACTAGCGGCGTTGTTATGTCCGGCATCAGGGACAATATAGAGGGCTTTGTGAGGGTGTTTAGCCGCTTCAAAGAGGGTTTGACTCATTCTGGCAGGAATGCGCCGATCTTGGGCGCTGTGGATGAAAAGGATGGGGAGATTGAGGTGAGGGAGTTTGCTGAGGGAGTCGAAATGATGGTTGAGGAGTAGTTGAACGGGGAAAATCTTGTAGATGCCATCATGATCGATCATATCGGTGAGGGAGGTAAAGGAACACTGGATGATCAGGGCGGCTAAGTCGGGGTGGTGGGTGGCGAGTTCGATGGCGATCGCACCTCCGAGAGAATGACCATACACTACCACATCACAAGCCCGACAGCCCCGTTCTTTGAGCAAATAATCTAAGGCCACTTCTGCATCCTCATAAACCTGTTTTTCCCGAGGAAAAGGCCCCCTACTTTGCCCATAACCCCGATAATCAAACAGTAAGACAGAGTACCCCAGTTGATGGAATACATGGGATTGATCGAGGTTTGCCCCCACATTAAACCCATTGCCGTGGAGTTGTAAAACCACCCCTCGGGGGGGACCAGAGGCAGGAATCCACCAACTATAGAGGAACTCTTGGGAGCGCTCGGGAATGGGAATTGAGATCACCTCGTAATCCATCCCCCATTGTTCTGGAGTGTTGGTAATTTGGGAGGAGGGGAAGAAAATTAAACGGTTTTGCCACTTCCACACAACAAAACAAAGCAGGAGATAGGCGATCGCACCAATGCCGACAATCGAACCTAACCCTTGCCAGAGTTCCATCCATTCCATTAACGTGAGTCCAATCCAGTGGGGTAAATGTGCCGAAAAAAAGTTCATCGAGGGTGCTGTAAAATCCAATGAGTTAATCTAGTTCTTCTGATCCTCGTCCAAGGGCAGGAGACGGGGACATTGAACGTCTGAACAGGAGCTTACAATGATCATTGTATTTGATATTGACGGGGTAATCCGCAACGTGGGGGGATCTTACCGTCGGGCGATTATGGATACAGTCGCCCACTTTACCCAAAACCAATATCGCCCTAGCTTAGAAGATATTGACCAACTTAAAGGGGAGGGGATTTGGAACAATGACTGGGAAGCCTCCCAAGAACTAATTTACCGCTACTTTATGACCCAAGGGCAATCCCGCGAGGAGATCGCCCTCAACTACGAGGAAATTGTCCAGTTTTTCCAACGTCGTTATCGTGGCACCGATCCCACCCATTGGAACGGCTATATTACCCAAGAACCCCTCTTAGTCGATCAAGTCTATTTTGATGATCTGACCGCCCATCAGATCCCTTGGGGCTTCTTTAGTGGGGCTACCCGAGGATCGGCGGAATATGTACTAAAACACCGTCTGAGATTAGTGGATCCGGTGTTAGTCGCCATGGAAGATGCACCCGGTAAACCCGATCCTACGGGTCTGTTGTTAGCTCGTCAACAGTTAACCCAACGTCATGGGCTAGATATCCATACACCTGTATTATATGTTGGGGATACCGTGGGGGACTTATACACCGTTCAACAGGCCAAAGAACAAGATCCCCAAACCCCCTGGATAGGGATTGGCATTTTACCCCCCCATGTGCAAACCAACCCTGAACAAGAGGCCGCCTACAGTGCCAAACTCATGACAGCCGGAGCGGAAGCGGTGTTTAATAATGTGGGAGAACTCACCCCGGAGACTATTCGGCAAAGGGTTGAAAACAGTTCTCTAACGCTCTAAAGGGTTCAATATTCAGCCGATCCACCTCCCTCGCTTCTGGGGGGGGAACAAAATTAAAATGGGAGGGGGGGAATAGGGGATGTTCTACCCGGTGGTGAACCGTTTCCACGAGATTGAGTTCCTGTTCACCATCCCGCACCGTAAAATCCGTTTGGGTGATGCGGTTTTGATAGGGATCGACAAAAAAGCGGGCGATTAAACTGGGGGGGTTTTTGAACTCATAAAGGCGATGAATGCGTTGGTTGCCTAGGGTAACATTGGCAATGGTTTGATCCTCGGGTGAACCACTTAAAAAGGCGGCGAGGATGGTGTCAATGGGGCGCATTCCCTGATCGATTTGCGCCTTGATGGGGGCTGGAGTCCTCATATAGAAGAAGTTGAGGAAGCCCAACATGATATAGAGGTGGGGGGCATTCTCTAGGAAGTTGCTGGTTTCTCGTTCCGTGTAGCGATTGCGATCGGAGCGATGAAACCAGACGGTTTCCCCGTTGTTGATCAGTTGAACTTGAAACACGGGATCGCCATTGGGTTGTAAAAAGGTGATTTCTGTGCGGAAACGGTCGGGATATTGGGTAATGGAGTTTAAGCGATAGTTGAGTTGAACCCGATCTGTGCCACAGTCAGCCCGCAGGGCAATGGTGGATTCGGTGTGATACACCCGGCCCCGGATCAGGTTTAATAGACCATTCCCTAACAGGGAAAAGTCTAGGCTGGTGGAGTGTTCAGGGGGGGGAGGGGGTAGGAGACGACTGCGTTGGGCTAGGGTGGAATTGGCCTGCACAGGTGACACTGCGCCCTGTAGTCCCACCAGTAGGGAACAAAGGGTTAAGAGGGAACGAGAGAATTTCATCGGACAGCCTCACAATAAATTAGGGAAAAACAAAGGGGCAAGGAGAACTTGCGTGAATAGAATTTTGGTTCTTCTAGAGATTAATCGAGATTGAGGAATTTTTCGAGAGCGGCGACCATTTTGGGCGGCCAACGACGGACGGTTTTGACCCATTCAATATCTTGATACCTTTGATCCATGCCCACGGTAGCCACCCAGTTACTTTCGGCTTCTCCCTGTTGTCCTTGTTCCCACAGGGCGGCGGTGAGGGCGGCGCGCATATCGGGGAACATGGGGTATTTACGGACTAAATTACGCATCATGCGCAGGGCTTCGGGCTGTTGTTCGGCTTGATAAAGGGTGAGGGCATAGTTAGCGAAGGCAAAGGCGAAGTCTGGGGCTAATTCGGTGGCTTTTTTATAGTCCTCAATGGCGGCTTGCCAATGGCCTTGTCCGGCTTGGGCGTTGCCGAGATTATTGTAGGCTAGGGGATCTTGGGGGGTAAGACTGAGGACTTTTTCGTAGTCGGCGATCGCTTTTGACCATTGTTGCTGTCTTTCGTAAGCTATACCCCGGTTTAAGTAAGGATCTGGAGCATCGGGGGCTAGTTTAATGGCTTGATTATAGTCTGCAATCGCCCCTTGTAATTCATTTTGACTCACCCGCATATTGCCCCGATTACTCCAGACTGCCGGATTCTCGGGGAAGGCTTGAATTAAGTCGCTCCAATACTGTTCGGCTTGGGCAAAATTCCCCCGTTCGGCGGCATTAATGGCTTTGGTTGCGATCGCCTCCCCCTGTTCCAAGGAAAGCCCGCCTTCCTGGGCCCAAGCCAGATTCCCATTCCCCCAGCACAACACCACCGCGAACACCGTAATAATTCCGATAATCCAACGCATAAGTCCTAGTAATCTGAGTGATCCTACCATCTCCTCAGTTTACCTGAATGTCGCCAGAAGGCTGGCACTCTGTGGGTGAGGGTGAGTAAATCTAGCATTAGTGATGGCGATATGTCCTTGTTTAATGAATTTGAATTACCCGACCCTACTTCGTTGAGGGTGGGGATTCCTTTCTTATTACTGTTCACTGTTTCAACTCATCAATGACTTGACCTAACAGGTCATTGGGAACTTCATCGGTAATCTTAACCTTGCCCAATTGGGTGGGCAAAATAAAACGAACTTTCCCGCTTTTTACCTTTTTGTCCATTTGCAAACTCTCCACAATGGCTCCGGTATCCAAATCTTCGGGAATGTGGGTGAGAAGTCCAGTTTTGCTAATTAGGGCATTCTGACGACTGGCTTCAGGTTCGGTCCATAATTGCATTTTTAAGGCGATCGCGCCCGCCGCCACCATACCAATTCCCACCGCTTCCCCATGATTAATCCGGGAATAGCCTGTTAAACTCTCAATGGCATGACCAATGGTGTGGCCATAGTTTAAAATGGCGCGTAATCCCGACTCCCGTTCATCTTGACTCACTACATCCGCTTTGGCCTGACAGGAACGAGTTAGAATCACTTGCAATAACTCAGCCTCTAAATCCGAAAAATCTTGTAAACGATCTGCTTTTTCTAACTGGGTGAATAAATCCTCATCCCAAATCACCCCATATTTAATCACCTCGGCCATGCCTGCGCGAAACTCTCGCGGGGGAAGCGTCCTTAAGACTTGGGGATCAATAAACACTAATTTCGGTTGATAAAATGCCCCAATGAGGTTTTTTCCTTGGGGATGATTAACTCCCGTTTTCCCCCCAACGGATGCGTCTACCATGGCGAGTAAAGAGGTCGGCACCTGGACAAAGTTAATCCCTCTTAGCCATGTTGCGGCGGCAAATCCAGTCAGATCGCCAATGACTCCTCCCCCTAATGCTACTAGAGTGGAAGAGCGTTCTAAACGGTGTTGTAAGGCGGTGTCATAAATGCGGGCTATAGAATCTAGGGTTTTATAGGATTCCCCGGCTGGGATAAGATGACTACTGACGGTATATCCGGCTTGTTCGAGGGATTGGACGATGATGGCTCCGTAGTGGTGGAAGATTTCGGGGTTAGAAATGACTAGGACTTTGTGACCTAAACCGAGGGGTCGCATTTGTTCGCCCAATTGAGATAGACTGTCAGGGGCGATCGCAATATTGTAGCTATTGTCAGGTAAATTAACGGCAATGAGAGAGGACATGGGGATTGATTGCTCAACAGTTCAGCCTCTATTATCCTTGATTTTCGAGTCCTCTCCTGTCCCCAATCGGGTAAAATAGCAGAATTCTAGGACTCGAACCCACTTTTTAGGAGAATTAACATTATGGCAATTGTTGCGTATTTCTTCATTTTGGCCGTTTTTGCGACCCTTGCGGTTGTCGCTTACAAAGGTTTCCGCGCTATTGGCCTAATTTAATATAAAGAGTTGCGGAATTCCCCATCCTGCCGGGTGGGGTGGTTCACGATCAACCCGATTGTCCCCCCTAGCCCCCTCTTTGTAAAGGGGGAAGGCGAGGAAAACCCCCTTTTTGTAGCCTGTTAATCGTGGCCGATAAGTATTAATAACTGAGTGTTGATTAAATGTTACCTGTTGCCGACGCTGAACGCTTGATCTTAGACCTAATTCAACCCCTGAGTGAAACGGAAACCGTGAGTCTGGAAAGTGCGACGGGGCGCATTTTGGCGGCCTCTGTCACCAGTGGATTAGACTTCCCCTATTGGGATAATTCGGCGATGGATGGCTATGCCGTGCGCTGGGAGGATCTGAAAAGTTGCGATCGCACCCATCCCCAAACCTTCCCCATTATTGAAGAAATCCCCGCCGGATCTCAACCCCAAAAAACCCTAGAATCGGGACAAGCTGCCCGCATTTTTACCGGAGCCATTATGCCCCCCGGTGCTGATACCGTGATTATGCAGGAAGACACGGAACGAAATGGGGATACCGTTACTATTTTAGCCGCTCCCCAACCCTATGATTTTGTGCGAAAAAAAGGGGAATACTATCAAGCAGGTACGACTTTGTTAAATACCGGAACCTTAATTGATGCCCCAGAATTAGCGATTTTAGCCAGTGCAAAATGCAATCCCTTAAAGGTCTATCGTCGTCCTCGGGTGGCTATCTTTTCCACCGGAGATGAACTAATCACCCCCGATCAAAGCTTAACCCCCGGCAAAATTGTTGACTCGAATCAATATGCTTTAACGGCATTTTTAATCAGTCAAGGGGCAGTTCCCATCAATTTAGGCATTGTTCCTGATCAAACCCAACAGTTAAAGGCTACAATTAGTCGAGCCATTAGAACCGCCGATTTTGTCTTGTCCACCGGAGGGGTTTCTGTGGGAGATTATGATTATGTGCAAGACGTTTTAACCCAATTAGGCGGCAAAATTCATCTAAACAGTGTGGCCATAAAACCCGGAAAACCCCTCACCGTCGCCACGTTTAATCAAAATAACCAGCCCTGTGTTTATTTTGGGATTCCGGGAAATCCTGTTTCTGCCCTAGTGACCTGTTGGCGTTTTGTCAAGCCTGCGTTACAAAAATTATCAGGAAATGCCGAAGATCCGAGGGGGAAATTTATTCAAGGTCGAACCAACCAAGCGTTAAAAGCGAGTGGAAAGCGGGAAACCTATCTCTGGGGAAATGTGGTGTGGCAGGGGACAGAATACCAGTTTAATTTAGCCGGAGGAGTGCATAGTTCAGGGAATTTAATTAATTTAGCGACAACTAACGCTTTAGCTGTCGTTCCCGTGGGAGAAACTTTGATTCATCCCGGTTCAATGGTACAAATTATGACTTTCCGGTAATTCTTGGAGTTTTGTGAAAAGTTCACAAGCCCCACGCTCAAGGTTTCACCGGGAGCGAATCAGTCCAACGGTTAGCGAATGATTCTCCCTCCAATGGGTAAAACCTCCTGATGACTCAGGAGGTTTTTGAGATGATCTAACCCTCGGTGGGACATTAAACGGATTTGTGAAAGACAGCAAAGGATTCCAGGAGCGTGGAAGGACAGGCCTCACGCTGGACTTCCCCCCGTTTCAGCGCTGCTTCAAGTTTGGCGATCGCCTCCATCTCGGAAGATTGAAAAGAGCGAATGGCCAGAATTTGACGGATGAGACTTTCAGATGCAACACTTAAACAACCTGTCTCAAAAGCAGACTTAACAAGTGCGTAAATCATAATGAATTAGCACCCTGATTGGTTGACTACTTCTAGGATAGACAAATCTTTGAGCAGAGGAAATTGATTTGAGGCGATCGCGCAGGTGATTCTGCTCACAACAAGCCCGACCTATTACCCACACCCCCTCGTCAATCAGAACCCTTTCAAGCTAAATTAAGTCTGATTAAGTGCATTGTGTGAGGATGGAGGGCGTGATTCACAACTTGAACACTTGGTGGCATCACTTGGAGAAAAATCCCCAGAGAACCGGATGGTTTTGTGGGGTATCTTTAGCTATTATTGCCGGAATTTGCTTCTTGCTGGCCTTGGGTAGCACCCCTTTAGTAGACGAAACTGAACCCCTGTTTGCTGAAGCGGCGCGACAAATGACCGTAACCGGAGATTGGATTACCCCCTACTTCAATCAAGAAACCCGCTTTGATAAACCGCCCCTCATTTACTGGTTAATGGCGATCGCCTATAACCTCATTGGGGTCAATGAATGGGCGGTGCGTCTACCTTCAGCCCTCTCGGCCATTAGTTTAATGGTCCTAGTCTTCATCACCCTACGTCGTTGTGGCTTGGCTCGCCCCAAAAATGCCCAGCCCGAAGCCCTCAACAGTCGCACCAGTCAGCGTCAACTTTGGCTTTCCCCTTGGATTGCCTCCGCCCTATGCGCCCTCAATATTCAAACCATCGCTTGGGCAAGAACAGGGGTTTCAGATATGTTACTGAGTGGCTGTATGGGGGGGGCAATGTTATGTTTTTTCTGTGGCTATACAGCCCCCCAAGAGGCCTCAGAACGCCGGATACTTCCCAATGGGTGGTATATCGCCTTTTATACCCTCCTCGCCCTAGCCGTCTTAGCCAAAGGCCCCGTCGGGATTGTCTTACCCGGTCTAACCATTATTCCGTTTCTGCTCTATGTGGGGCAGTTTCGGACAGTCTGGCGAGAAAGTAAACCCCTTTTGGGAGCCCTGTGGTTTGCTCTGTTAACGGTGCCTTGGTATGTGTTGGTCATATTGGATAATGGTCAAGACTATATCGACTCGTTTTTTGGCTATCACAATGTAGAACGGTTTACCCAAGTGGTCAATGAACATTCGGCCCCTTGGTTTTTCTACTTTTTGGTGGTGTTGGTAGGCTTTTTACCTTGGTCGGTCTATTTACCTTGGGCGATCGCACGTTTACGCTTTTGGCAGCCTCAACTATGGCGACAACAGCCCCGCACCGCCCATCTAGGGATTTTTGCCCTCGCTTGGTTTACCAGCATTTTTGTCTTTTTCACCATTGCCGTCACCAAACTCCCCAGTTATGTTCTCCCCCTTCTACCTGCCGCAGCCATCTTAGTCGCTCTCCTCTGGAGTGATCTCCTCACCCGCGAATCTCCCTCAGACCAAAAACCTTGGGGGATGTGGTGGACTGGGGGGATTAATGGTCTATTCCTCTTGGCGTTAGGGATTGCTTGTTGGCGGATTCCCCAATTTATGGGGTTTGATCCCGCTGCTCCGAATTGGGATCAGGTGGTAGACCAAACGCCTTTCCCGGAAATTGGGGCGGTAATTTGGTGTCTTGGGGCCGGTGCGATCGCCCTTTGTCTCATCCTCTCCCGTTATCGTCACTGGATTTTGTTGATTAACCTCGTGGTCTTTACCAGTTTTCTGTTATTTAGTGCTTTACCTCTGTTAGATGTTGCCGTCGGACAGCGACAAAATGCTCTGAAGGAACTCTCCCTCGAAGCCAGTCAAGTGATTCAACCGGAGGAACAAATGATGATGATTGGCTTCTGGAAACCCAGCATTGTCTTTTATTCCCACATTCCCACCCTCTTTTTCTCCCATACCCCCATCGCGCTCAAACATTGGCGAGAGGAAGCCGATCAGATAGAGCCAGAGGATAGTTTATTGTTGATTTCTTATCCCAATTCTGTGGAGCAACTCAATTTACAACCCCAAGATTATGAGATGTTGGCGGAAAAGGGGGCTTATCAATTGTTCCGTTTTTCCCCTCGGGTGTTGTTGGAACGGAATCCGTGATCGATAGGGAGCAGGGGAGCGGGGGAACAATTATCAATTATCTATTTCCTGTTCCCGATTAATCTAGGAGAGTCGCCTTAACTTTTAGTCACAAAAACAAGGATTTAAACTCACCTAATCCCCCCTCAGCTTGAAGTTGTGCGAAGTTTCTTCAAGATTCCCCGGGGAGTTGTTTACGTTACCTTTCTTTATCGGAGTCGAGTGTTAGTGTAAGTGTGGTTGATGCCTTACCCCAAATACATTAGCTCCAGTCTTGTCCCTACCCCCCTATTATAAACCCGTTTGACCAGAAGGTAACATTTATGATGCTCCCCTTGTTTCCCCTCCTGCTTTTGTTCCTGGCCTTGGGTAATATCTGCATTTATCAACGTTCTACGAATGAATTAACTCGCGTCCTCACGGTTGCTACAGCAGCCGTTTGTTTGATCTGGGGATTTGCGATCGCCCATTGGTCAATCCACCTCCTGAGTTTGCTGCTGCTGTTTAAATACCGTGGATTGGCTTTTGCTCTGAGTTCTAGCCGTTCCTAATTCCTCTAAAATCCCAATTTTAAACAAATTTTCAAAAAAGACTTGACACGCCCACCGAATTTTAGTTATATTAAATTCCGGTGCGCAATTGGGACTGTAGTTCAACTGGTTAGAGCACCGCCCTGTCACGGCGGAAGTTGCGGGTTCGAGCCCCGTCAGTCCCGTTCTAGAAAATCTGAACTCTAAAAACCCTGATCATAAGGTCAGGGTTTTTCAAGATCAGGGTTTTTCAAGACTACATTAAAAAGACCCTTCTTGAGAGAGGGTCTTTTTTGCTAAGGGCAGGTTCACAGAAAATCAAATTCTTATTAAGGTCAGCAGATAGCGGTTAACTCATAGCGGCATTGCTGCGGTCGTAGGACGTGCGAGAAGCAGAACTGGTTTTTCCTTGAATACGACTGCTGTAGTGAGCGGTGTCCACATCAACGCCAATTTCAGAAGCAGCACGACCTAACATCGATTCTTGGCGGTTACGGACGATCCGATTATGACGCATCATTAACGCACGAGCTTGTTTTTGGGTATCCATAAATTTTGTCTCCGTATTGCTTTATTCAAAAAGTGAATTTTTTGTTTTTTGCTTATGTTTTTACTATAGCAGGAAATTCTGTAACAATGGCTACAAAATGCAATCTGTTTAACAAACTTAATATTTTTTTTGGGATCAAGGCTAAATAAACTGTAGCCGCGAGATTGTAGGGGGTCTGGTTGACGTTCTCCCCCGCCTGAAGGCAGGGGGATTCATCGTTCTACGAGTCTCCGTTAGCTGACAGGATTTCTCCAACCAACCAAGAGGGAATCTCTCCCGATGCGTGAATTCGGGCGCGCCCCACCC
>NZ_JAIHOM010000239.1 GCF_026130165.1 Spirulina subsalsa FACHB-351
TAATTGCCATTGAATTTGTCTCAGGAGATGGTTCAGAAGAGCGGGACAGAACGCCTTTGTCTCAGATGGGTCAAGACCGTCAAAAACCGGGTAAATTCTGGGTGTATGAACAAGTGATTCGACCGGGATTTTATGCTATCTACGAAGTCCAGAGAGCCAGTGTAGAGGTCTATCACCTAATCGAAAATCATTACGAGTTAGTCCGGGCCAATGAACGGGGACATTATCCCATAGAACCAATGGGGGTAGAGTTAGGAATATGGCAAGGGCGCTATGGAAATGTAGAGTTGCCTTGGTTGCGGTGGTGGGATAGTGCGGGAAATTTGTTGCTAACGGGGGAGGAAAGGGCAGTCATTGAAAGGGAACGGGCAGCAGTTGAACGGCAAAGGGCAGAAACTGAACGGCAAAGGGCGGAAACTGAACGGCAACGAGCCGAACAAGCTGAACAACGGGTCGAACAAGCTGAGTTAGAGTTACAACAAGAACGCCAACGGGCAGAAACTGAACGCCAACGAGCGGAACGACTGGCGGAATTATTGCGTTCTCAAGGCATTAATCCAGAGGAATTGTGAGCCAATTAGAACACCTATTCTGATCCAAGTGTTATAATCCTAGCCACACCCTGCGATGAGAAACGATTAACTATGACCATCGCCAAATCTTCCCCCTTCGGCATTACCAGCCTTCCCGACCATACCCAACTCCCCGACTCCGACGGTACTTTTGTGAAAAACTTTCAGGAGCATCCCCAAAGTATCTTATTAACTGATTCGATTAAACCCACCCTAGAACAACTCCATCCTGATGGGCAGTATGCTATCGGTCAGGATTGTGGGATTTATTGGCGACTCACAGACCCCCCAGAGAGAGGAGCAGAATGTCCAGATTGGTTCTATGTGGCCAACGTTCCCCCCAGTCTGGATGGACAATGTAGGCGTTCCTATGTGTTATGGCAAGAGTTTATCCCCCCTTTAATTGCCATTGAATTTGTCTCAGGAGATGGTTCAGAAGAGCGGGACAGAACGCCTTTGTCTCAGATGGGTCAAGACCGTCAAAAACCGGGTAAATTTTGGGTGTATGAACAAGTGATTCGACCGGGTTTTTATGCTATCTACGAAGTGCAGAGAGCCAGTGTAGAGGTCTATCACCTGATCGAAAATCATTACGAGTTAGTCCGGGCCAATGAACGGGGACATTATCCCATAGAACCGATGGGGGTAGAGTTGGGGATATGGCAAGGGTGCTATGGAAATGTAGAGTTGCCTTGGTTGCGGTGGTGGGATAGTGCGGGGAATTTGTTGCTGACGGGGGAGGAACGGGCAGTCATTGAAAGGGAACGGGCAGAAACTGAACGCCAACGGGCCGAACAAGCCGAACAACGGGTCGAACAAGCGGAAATAGAGTTACAACAAGAACGCCAACGAGCAGAAGTTGAACGCCAACGAGCAGAAGTTGAACGCCAACGAGCGGAACGACTGGCGGAATTATTACGTTCCCAAGGCATTAATCCAGAGGAATTGTGAGCCAATTAGAACGCCTATTCTGATCCAAGTGTTATAATCCTAGCCACACCCTGCGATGAGAAACGATTAACTATGACCATCGCCAAATCTTCCCCCCTCGGCATTACCAGCCTTCCCGACCATACCCAACTCCCCGACTCCGACGGTACTTTTGTGAAAAACTTTCAGGAGCATCCCCAAAGTATCCTCCTCACCGATTCGATTAAACCCACCCTAGAACAACTCCATCCTGACGGACAATATGCTATCGGTCAGGATTGCGGCATTTACTGGCGTTTAACAGACCCCCCGGAGAGGGGAGCAGAATGTCCAGATTGGTTCTATGTGGCTAACGTTCCCCCCAGTCTGGATGGACAATGTAGGCGTTCCTATGTGTTATGGCAAGAGTTTATCCCCCCTTTAATTGCCATTGAATTTGTCTCAGGAGATGGTTCAGAAGAGCGGGACAGAACGCCTTTGTCTCAGATGGGTCAAGACCGTCAAAAACCGGGTAAATTCTGGGTGTATGAACAAGTGATTCGACCGGGTTTTTATGCTATCTACGAAGTGCAGAGAGCCAGTGTAGAGGTCTATCACCTGATCGAAAATCATTATGAGTTAGTCCGGGCCAATAAACGGGGACATTATCCCATAGAACCGATGGGGGTAGAGTTGGGGATATGGCAAGGGTGCTATGGAAATGTAGAGTTGCCTTGGTTGCGGTGGTGGGATAGTGCGGGGAATTTGTTGCTGACGGGGGA
>NZ_JAIHOM010000070.1 GCF_026130165.1 Spirulina subsalsa FACHB-351
CCCCTGCCCCCCTGCTCCCGACTCCCCCTATTCCCTATTTACGGTTTCCCCCTAATCCGGTTATAATGGGAAACCGTGGTTTTTGACCTTGTAAGGGTCAAAGATTGCAGTTCACTGTATTAGTTCAGCAAGGAGATTGTCCGTGAGTCAGCGCACCTTGGGCGGAACCAAACGCAAGCAGAAAAGAACATCGGGATTTCGCGCTCGTATGCGCACAGCGACAGGTCGTCGGGTGATTAGAGCGCGTCGTCGGAAAGGACGGCAACGTTTAGCTGTATAGTTAAAATGTATATTTTAACTGTATAGTTAAAAACCTAAAATCTACAGCCTAGATTATAGTGGGATTGCCCAAACAACATCGACTCAAAGATCGGCTAGACTTCCAGGCCGTTTATGAACGCGGAAAAGCTTATCGGGGTCGTTATCTGGTGTTAAAAGTGCTATCAGTTCCCCCCCCCATTTGGCAAGGAAAGCCCCCGCTTCCCTTGCCTACTCTTATAGGAATTGCCGTGGGCAAAAAAGTGAGTAAAAAAGCCGTGCGTCGCAACCGCATTAAACGACAAATCCGCGCCATTTTACAGCCCCTGCTACCCAGACTCTCACCCGGTTTAAAGCTGATTGTTATTGTAAAACCTAGTGGCAATCAGTGCGAATATGAACATTTTTTGCGAGAATTAAAAGAGTTGTTACTCGGAGCCAAGGTATTGCATGGGCATTAAAGAAACAGCCTTTTATGAGGGAGGGCCTCATATTGGGGATTTAATCCTGAACATTTTGCTCGGGTTCACCGTGATTTGTCTCCCTCTAACCGTGGGTGCAGTGGTGCGCGCTCTGTGGTTGCGCTATCGTATTACCGACCGTCGGATTTCCGTGATGGGAGGTTGGCAAGGGCGCGATCGCACCGATATTATTTATGCGGAAGTCGTCAAAATTGTTAAAGTTTCCCGAGGGATTGGACTTTGGGGGGATATAGTCGTCACCCTGCGCGATAAAAGCCGTTTAGAAATGCGCGCCCTACCCCGATATAGAGAAATTTATGATTACATCGCCCAAAAAGCGGCCGACAAAACTGGACTCTCCCTAGAGGCCATCAAAAGCTAAGACAACACCATACAACTAAAGGGTTTATTTCAAACCAATGGATTTAGGAATCGGATTTCTTTCCACCAATATCATGCTGCCAATCCTCGACTTTTTCCGAGGGATTGTGCCGAGCTATGGTTTTGCGATTATCGCCCTCACTTTGGTGATTCGCTTTGCCGTTTATCCCCTAAGCGCCAAATCCATTCGCAGTATGCGACGGACTCGCATTGCCCAGCCTGTGATGCAGAAGCGCGTTAAAGAAGTACAAGAACGCTATAAAGAAGACCCGGCCGAACTACAAAAAGCAATGGGGGAGATTTACAAAGAATATGGCAACCCCCTAGGCGGTTGTTTGCCCCTATTCTTACAAATTCCCATCCTCTGGGCCCTCTTTGCCACCCTACGGGGATCGCCCTTTGCGGATATTAACTACACCGTCGATGTCCAGGTGTTTCCTCAAGAGCAAATCGAACTGATTCAACCCCAGATTTTCAGCACCAAACCCCAAAATATTTACCTCAAAGAAGGGGTTCACTATCCCATTGTGGCTAACTTAGCCACTGGGAATAAATTAGCCATCGGTCAAAGTGCGAAAGTGGAGTTTCAAACCCCCTCCGGTGAGGCACTCAACCAGTTAGCTAAAGAGTACCCCGATAGTAACGTGAAACCCCAGTGGACTGTGACCAAAGGGGAAAACGCCGTGCAGGTGAAACCCGATGGGACCGTAGTGGCGATCGCACCCGGAGAGGCCACCTTACAAGGGACGATTCCCGGCATTGCCGCCAATGAAGGATTCCTCTTTATTAACGCCCTAGGTCGTGTAGGCGCCACCGGAACCGATGGTGCAATTCACTGGGATATTGTGATCATGGTGTTATTCTTCGGCGTGAGTACCTACATCAGCCAAAACCTGACCAACTCCCAAACTCCCGCCAGTAATGATGCCAACGCCCAACAACAACAAACCGTTAGCAAAATTACGCCCATTCTCTTTACCGGGATGTTTCTCATCTTCCCCCTCCCGGCTGGGGTATTAATGTATATGGTCGTGGCCAACATCTTCCAAACGGCCCAGACCTTTATTTTGATGCGCGAACCCCTGCCCGAAAACCTGCAAAAGCTGGTGGAGCAACAGGAGAAAGAAGAAAAACGCCGTCAAGGTCGGGATGAATTGCCCTTTGAGCGCAAACGGTCGAAGAAAAAAGAAAAAACCTCCGGCTAGTCCGGATTCTATAAGACAATAGGAACGGGAGTGATATGAGGTAAGAAGGAGTCTATCCTTCTAACCTCATCTCTTTGATTAGAGGGTAACAACTGTTCAAACCCCTGAATGTGCGGCGAGGATAAGAAGAGGTTATGCAAGAGAGAATGGAGCGGGGTCAAGCTTGGTTAGCAGAATTGCTGAAATTAATGGGCTGCCCTACGAACGTGACCGTTTCCCACCACGAAGGAGACGAGTCTATTTGGTTGATGGTCGAAGAAAGCCAACTGAGTGAAGACACAATCAACACCCTGATTGGAGATCATGGAAAAACCATTGATGCGATTCAATATCTGGCCAACACGATTTTAAATATTGGCGTAGACCGTGCAGACCAACATCCCTACACCATTGAGATTCACGGCTACCGGGTAAAACGTCAAGCAGAATTGCGGGTGCTAGTGGAGGAAGTGGCCCAACGAGTGCGTTCCACGGGTCAAGAAGAGGAAATGACCTCCCTTTCCTCCGCCGAACGTCGCCAAGTTCATAACTTTTTTAAAGAACTGAAGGAATTATCAGACCTAGCCACAGAAAGCCGAGGCTCCGAACCGAATCGGCGGCTGTTTGTGCGTTTGCGTTAACCCCCCAGTCCGGGAAAACTGGAGTCAGGAGGAAAGATGGACAAGATTTATATTCCCTTTTTATTACAAGCCCCGGAAAAAACCGAGGAACTTCAGATCCGCGACTTTATCCGGGGTTTAGAGAGTTTAACTCCGGTGCGGGGAGAGTTAACCATAGCCCATCGGGGGACATATTTGGAAGTATCGGCTCAGGTAGAAACTATTGTGACGCTGGCCTGTCATCGTTGCCTCCAAAATTATAACCATCGTTTGCGGGTGGAAACGACGGAGTTGATTTGGTTGGAAGAAGAACCGGATTCCTTGCAAGTGTTCCCCTTAGAGCGGGAGGTCAAGGTGGAGGACTTATCGGAAGTGTTGTCCCCGACGGGGTATTTTATGCCCGAAGCGTGGTTATATGAGCAGTTGAGTCTCGCGCTGCCCCTTCAACAGGTTTGTGGGGAGGATTGCCCGGGGGTGGAGACAAAATCCTCATCAAGTCAGCCCGAAATAGATCACCGTTGGGCTAGTTTACAGGCTTTACAGAAACAACTAAGGTTAAAAGATGGTAATGAAACAACGTCCTGATCGTTCTGATCCTTGATTGCGGAAATGAGTTTTAGTCAAGAGTTTGAACTGCTGCTGCGTGCTTGTTATCCCTTGATCTATATTCCCACCTTGGAAGAGGAGCGGGTCGAAAGTGCGATCGCCCAGTCCGCCCAACGTCTTGGTAATCGGGGAGTTTATGTCTGGGATTTTGTCGATGGCTACCAAAACAACCCCAATCATGAGGGAGTAGGTCGTCGGAATCCATTGCAAGCCTTGGAATTAGTGGAAAAACTGCCCGAATCAGCCGCCGGAGTGTTTATTTTACGAGATTTTCACCGCTTTTTAGAAGATGTGTCCATTTCTCGTAAACTGCGCAATTTAGCGCGGCGGATGAAAGCCCAAGCCAAAAACTTAGTTGTGATTGCCCCCGAGGTGGCCATTCCCTCAGAGTTAGGGGAAGTGTTCACGGTGATGGACTTTGCCCTACCCAGTGGGGGAGAGATTAAAACCGAGGTGGAACGATTGTTAGAGGCGACGAGGCAAGGAGTGCCCGAAAAACTCCGGGATGAGTTAGTGCGCTCCGCCCAAGGGTTATCCTTAGAACGGATTCGGCGGGTCTTAGCTCGTGCGATCGCCGCCCATGGCAAAATTGAACCCGAAGACGTGGAATTAGTCCTCGAAGAGAAACGACAATCCATCCGGCAAACCCAGATTTTAGACTTTTACCCCGCCACCGAACAGATTTCCGATATTGGGGGACTCGATAACCTCAAAGACTGGCTGATTCGTCGCGGAGGAGCCTTTAGTGAGCGGGCGAGAGCCTACGGTTTACCCCATCCTCGGGGGCTGCTTTTAGTCGGCATTCAAGGCACCGGGAAATCCTTAACCGCTAAGGCCATTGCCCACCATTGGCATTTACCCCTCCTGCGCTTAGATGTTGGCCGCTTATTTGGGGGTTTAGTGGGCGAGTCCGAATCCCGCACCCGACAAATGATTAACCTCGCCGAAGCCCTCGCCCCTTGTGTGTTGTGGATTGATGAAATCGACAAAGCCTTTGGGGGACTCGACGGCAAAGGCGACTCCGGCACCACCAGCCGAGTCTTTGGCACCTTTATTACTTGGCTCGCCGAAAAACAATCCCCCGTCTTTGTTGTCGCCACAGCCAATAACATCCAAACCTTGCCCCCGGAAATGTTGCGCAAAGGGCGCTTTGATGAAATCTTCTTTGTCGGACTGCCCAATCAAGAGGAACGTCAGGCCATCTTTTCCGTCCATTTATCCCGTCTGCGCCCCCATGACCTGAAAAACTATGATCTCCCCCGTCTCGCCTACGAAACCCCGGATTTTTCCGGGGCAGAAATTGAGCAGACTCTCATTGAAGCCATGCACATTGGCTTTAGTCAGAACCGGGATTTTACCACAGATGATATCCTAGAGGCGGCTAGCCAAATTGTCCCCTTGGCGCGCACCGCTCAAGAACAAATCGAGTTTCTACAAAACTGGGCAGCGGCTGGGAAAGCTCGCCTCGCCTCACGGGATAACCGTCTGGCGAACCGCATTCAAAAACAGTTCCCCTAGCCTCTCCCAAGAAAAATCACCTAGGTTTGCTTATAATTTTCACTGACTGAATGTTTCATCCCTGATTGTCTCGCCCTAAAATCCTTATGAATTTAACTGGTCTAGCACAATTTTTTCTCGGCATTTTTTCCGGTTTGATTCTCTTCGGGATCAGTGGTTTTATTGCCGGGTACTATGTGTTGAGTGGTATGGCTAGTACCCCCGCCCGTCCCATTTTCCCGGAAGAACGACCCCAAGCCCCACCGCCTCCTAGTCCTTCTCCCGCCGCCCAAACCCCTGAACCCCCCACAGAAAGCGCACCGGAACCCTCACCGGAACCCCCAGCCCCCGAACCAGAACCGGAAACTTTGGAACCGGGAGCCTATCGCGCTCGGGTGAACTGGCCCGATGGCCTCAGTTTACGGGCCACGGGGGCTGAGGATGGGGAACGCATTGGCGGCATTGCCTACAATCAAGAGATGATTGTCTTGAGAACCAGTGATGATGGTAGATGGCAAGAAGTCCGTCTTCCGGGGAGTAATCAACGAGGTTGGGTCAAAGCGGGCAATGCAGACCGCATTAATGAGGATTGATTTCTCACAGGCTTAATGATCAAGGGAACGTGAGGTCCAGAAAAAGCATCTAGAATGGAAAACTAGAATCCCAGCTTGCTCACGTCATGACTCAACGATCTATCACTGGCCTGTTATTCTTGCTCTGCTTGTTTCCTTTGGGCAGTGCGGCTCCGGCTTGGGCGCAACGGACGGAACGAATGTGGCCTGAGCGGACGCGGCAGGAACGGATGGAACGCAATCGGGAGCAAGAACGAGAGAGGGAACGGGAGCGCCAACCCGAGGAAGATGATGGGGAATTTGAGAATCCTTTGGATATGAAGGAGCGAGATCCGTTGATTCCCCTTGAGGTGTTTAATGAGCGGCGCTCGTTGTCTACACAGGAGCAGGAGGAGTTAGCGGCACTGCTGGGGCCGATGGCGTTGATGGCGGCGAGTCTCTACGATGGGGGACAAGTAGAGGAGGCTTTTGAGTTGTGGTATCGGGAGGTCAGATTGCGCCGCTTTTTGGGGCCGCTGGCGGAGGTGGAAGCCTTGGGAAGACTGGGGGAGGTGGCCTGGAATGAGAGCCGCACGCCGGATGTGGTGGTGGTGCGGGAGCGTTTACAGGCGATTCAGGAGGAGGCGACGAAGGATCGGGAGCAGTCCCAGTTAGACCGTCCTCTCTATAGGTTGTTAGGCCAGGCTTACGCGAGAATCCGGGCGCGTTATGATACGTTAGCGATGTATGAGTTCATTTTGGCGGATGTGCGCGCTACGGGGGATTTAGAGGCCTTAGAGCAAACGTTGAATTTGATTGGGGTGTTTCATAAGGGCTGGTTTGATTTTTTGGCGGCGGCGCGGGTCTATGAGGAGTTGCTGGAATTGGCGCAAGGTCAGTTTGATGTGGCTAATGAGCGGCGTTATCTGGAGGAGTTGGTGTATATCTATGATGCGTCGAGTCAGTATGAGAAGGCGATCGCTATCAAGGAATCCCTCCTAGTCAGTTATGCCCAAAAAGAGGAGTTTTTTAACAAAATTGCCCCGGTGCAAATCTCCCTCGGTCAGGACTATTTAAGGCTGGGGGAGAAGGAACAGGCGATCGCGAATTTAGAGGCGGCCTTTAATTGGGCTTGGGATAATGAACAATGGGGCTACGCTAGCAATGCCCTAGAAGCCCTCGCAGAACTCTATGTCCAATATGACCAGCTTGATTATGCCATCCAACTCTATCAAGAACAGTTGAAGGCCGCCCAAGCTTCCTACAATTTTTACGAAATAATGACCATCTATGACCGGATGGGAGAATTGTACTTAAAATTGAATAATCAGCCCCAAGCCTTGCAAGCGTTCCGGGAAGCGTTACGCTTTGCCGAAGCTATTCGACATCAAGAAGACTATTTTGAGGAAAAAATTACTGATATTCTTAATAATTTTCTTTAGCATTTTTTGCTATTTTGGGTGTATATGTCTAGCGAAAAAATGCCCTCTCATTCACCTTCTTCCCCAAAACCTGCAAACTTTTATGTAGTCGGGATTGGCGCTTCCGCCGGAGGTTTGCGTGCGCTAGAGGAATTTTTTGATCATATGCCCATTGATAGCGGGGCGGCCTATGTGGTGATTCAACATCTTTCACCAGATTTTAAAAGTTTGATGAAAGAATTGTTAGAACGCCGGACGAGAATGGATGTCTATCGGGTGGAAAATGGGATGGTTTTGAAGCCCAATTGTGTTTATTTGATTCCACCCCGGAATAATTTAATTGTCGAAAAACGAAGATTAAAGTTAATTAGACAGGCGGAAAATCCCCGTCATCAACCGAATTTTCCCATTGATATTTTCTTGCAATCTCTAGCGAAAGATTGCAACGATCGGGCAATTGGGGTCATTTTATCGGGAACGGGGAGTGATGGAACCAAAGGACTGCAAGCGATTAGTGAGGTGGGGGGGATTACCTTTGTCCAGTCTCCGACAACGGCGGAGTTTGATGGAATGCCCCAAAGTGCGATCGCCACAGGCATTGTAGATCAGGTGTTATCCCCGCCAGACCTAGCCCGCATGATTTGTGATCTGGTGCGCATGGGACGCAATGCTCCCCCCAATCATGATCTCTCCCTGACGGAAATTGAATCTGATAAATTGCGGACTATTTTAAATATTCTCAATGAGGCCGAAAAACTCGACTTTTCCTATTACAAACCGAGTACCCTCAGCCGTCGCATATATCGCCGTTGTTCCCTCTCCGGTTGTAGTAGTTTAGATGAATATATCGAGCGCATGAAAACCTCTGTGGAAGAACGGTTATTATTGCGCGATGATTTAATGATTGGGGTGACGCGGTTTTTTCGGGATACGAAGGCGTGGGAAGTGCTAGAAACTGAGATATTACCCAACTTAATTGGGCAATTGAAAGACGGTCAACAATTGCGCGTTTGGGTCACAGCTTGCGCTACAGGGGAAGAAGCCTATTCTATGGCCATCCTAATTGATGAAGTCCTGACCCGGTTGAAAAAGAACCTGAGCGTGAAGATATTCGCCACAGATATTGATAATGGGGCCTTAGCGAAGGCCTCCGAGGGAGTTTATCCTGAGAGTATTATGGGCGATTTGTCGCGATCGCGCCTCGAAAAATACTTTCTCCTGCGGAACAAATCCTTCCACGTCGTGCGCAATCTGCGCCAGATGATCATTTTCGCCCCCCACAACCTCGCCAAAAACGCCGGATTCACCCGGATGCACCTGATCACCTGCCGCAACGTCCTGATTTATATGCAGCCTTCCCTGCAACAGCACGTTTTGCGGATGCTTCACTTCTCCCTCGTCCATAAAGGCTATCTCTTCCTCGGTTCCGCCGAAACCCCCGGCGACCTGATCGAAGAATTTACCACCCTCAACGAAAAGTGCAAAATCTACCAAAAACGGCGGAATATTCGCCTCCCCATTTCCGTTCCCACCTTTGATTATGTTCCCCCCTCTCCGGTCTATTCCGCCCTGCCCCGCAACAGTAGCACCCAACTCCATCCCGTCATTAGTAACGCCTTTAGTGCCTTTGTCCGCAAACGGAACTGTTCTTGTATTTTAGTCAACGCCCAACACGAATTATTCCACGTTGTCACCGATCCCCTCAATATCCTCCGCTTCCCCGAAGGGCAGATGACCAAAGAAATCAGCGAATTAGTGCCGGATTCCCTGAGATTACCCCTCAACACCGCCATTCACCGCGCCAAACGGGAAAATAATCCTGTTCTCTATACGGGGATTCAATTTGAGCAGAATAACATGGTTTGGAGCGTTAACTTAGAAGTCAGTTATCAGGCCGGGAATGCCCGAGTGGATGATTACTTTTTGCTAGTTATTGAACCGGAAGAACGCACCGTCAAAACCACCTACGCCGAACCCTTTGATGTTGATGCCAAAACCACCCAACGGTTGTTAGATCTAGAGTATGAACTGCAACAGACAAGGGAAAACCTCCAGGCCACCATTGAGGAACTCGAAACCACCAACGAAGAACAACAGGCCACCAACGAGGAACTTTTAGCCTCCAATGAAGAGTTACAGAGTACCAACGAAGAACTCCACTCCGTCAACGAAGAACTCTATACCGTTAATGCGGAATATCAGAGCAAAATCAAGGAACTCACGGAATTGACCAACGATGTAGACAATTTGCTCCGCAGTACCGACATTGGGGTAGTGTTCTTAGATCGTCACCTCCGCATCCGCAAATTTACCCCAGCCGCCACCTTGGCGATTAACTTAGTGGATACAGATTTAGAACGGCCGATAGAACATATTACCCATAATATGGACTGTCCTAATTTTCTGGATTTGTTGCAACAGGTGGCAGAAACGGGCAAACCCCTAGAAAAAGAGGTAGTCATTCCCAAAACCCAAGATTTTTTACTGATGCGCTTGCACCCCTATTTACAGAGTAATGATATTTCTAACGGGGTGGTCATGACCTTTGTTAAGGTCAATGAAATGAAGCGAGTGCAGGAACAATTGCGCAATCGCACCCAAGAAATTGAAAACCTCTACGCCAATATTCCCATCGGTTTGGGGGTACAAGATCATCAATTGCGGTTTGTGCAGGTGAATGAAGTGTTAGCGGGCATCAATGGCTACTCGGTGGCGGAGCATTTGGGCAAAACTACGGCGGAATTACTGCCCGATTTAAGCGCGGAGATGGAACCCTTAGTGCGTCAGGTGTTGGCAACGGGAGAAGCGATCTGTAATGTGGAAATTCGGGGAACAACTCCTGCCCAGCCGGGGGTTGAGCGACACTGGTTAATGAACTATTATCCTGTGAACTTGGGATCAATTAGTTCAGAAAAACTAATTGACAACCCCAACTTAGAGAAGGGGGTGGGGTGTGTGGTGATGGAAGTCACGGAATTGAAGCAAATGCAGGAGGCCATCCGCCACAATGAAGCCCGTTTACGCTATCTCTTAACTTCTAGTCCAGCCGTGATTTTCACCTGTGAGCCGGATTATCCCTACGCGGCCATTTATCTGAGTGACAATATTCAGGATATTGTGGGTTACAGTGCGGTAGAGTTTCTCAAGGATCGGCACTTTTGGCGGACTCATCTGCACCCGGAGGATCGGGAGCGGGTGTTAGGGGAACTCCCCCAAATTTACCAACAAGGCACCTATAGCCAACAGTACCGTTTTCGCTGTGCTGATGGGGAATATCGTTGGTTATATGCCCAACTGCGCCTAACGCGCAATGAAGAGGGGAAACCTCAAGAATGTGTGGGGTATTGGGTGGATATTAGCGATCGCGTCGTGAGTCAAAATGCCCTACGCTACCAGCTTAAACGCACGGTACTGCTCAAACAAATTAGCGAACAAATTCGCCAAAGTTTAGACAGTCAGCAGGTGTTTGATACCACCGTGCAACAACTGACTCGTGTGCTTCATGTGGACCGTTGTCTGCTGCATATTTACCAATTGGATCAAGATACACCCTCGCCCCAAAACCTCCATCTGGTGGCTGAATATTGCGTTCCAGACTACCCCTCCTTAAAGGGGGAAGCCCTTCAAATCCCCATAGAAGACAACCAACACCTCGCCGCCCTCCTAAAGAGCGAAAAGGCCATTGTCACCCCAGATCCCAGCACAGATCCCTTATTTGAGGGACTCACCCCCCTCCTGGAAAAGCTACAGATAAAATCTATGTTGGCCATTTGTACCTTTTATCAAGGGAAACCTAACGGGGTGATTGGTTTGCACCAGTGCGATAAAGTGCGAGATTGGACGACGGAAGATATAGAACTCTTAGAATCCGTTGCCAGTCAAGTGGGAATTGCGATCGCCCATGCTCAACTCCTCGAACAAACTCAACAGCGTTCCCTTGACCTCGAAAAAGCCACCCAAGAAGCCAAGGCCGCCAACCTTGCTAAAAGCGAATTTCTCGCCAATATGAGCCACGAAATCCGCACCCCCATGAACGCCATTCTCGGCTTTTCTGAACTCTTACAAGACCTGATCACCGACGAAACCAGTCAATCTTACCTAAACTCTATTATTAGCAGTGGTAGCACCCTATTAGCCCTGATTAACGACATCCTCGATCTGTCTAAAATCGAGGCCGGGAAATTAGAACTCCACTATGAACCCGTGAATCTCCATCTGTTATTACAGGAAATTCACCAAATTTTCTCCCAAAAAGCCGAACAAAAACAACTGGATCTGATCTTAGATGTAGCGCCTACCACCCCTTGGGGAATCTACATGGATGAGGTACGTTTACGGCAAATTTTATTTAACGTCGTTGGTAATGCCATTAAATTCACCGAACAGGGTTTTGTGAAAATTAAAGTCTGGTGTGAAGATATCGAAACCCATAGTGCTTGTCTCCCCGACTCCCATCCCGAGTCAATTTCCCTCAAAATCCAAATCGAAGACTCTGGCATTGGTATTCAAGACGATCAACAAGAGATCATCTTTGATGCCTTCCATCAAAACGAAGGACAAAACACCCGGTTATACGGCGGAACCGGACTAGGATTAACCATTACCAAACGTCTCACCCTGAAATTAGGGGGTACCGTCACCGTCAACAGTCACTTAGGACAAGGGAGTTGTTTTGAAATTACCCTGCCCCACGTCCAAGTCACCGAAACCCCCCCTCCTCCCTCCTCTCCCCTCGCTCAACGGGAAGACTTTAATCAACTGCAACCTGCTGCCTTGTTAGTCGTGGATGATGTGGCTTCTAACTTAGAACTGATTGCGGGATACTTCAAAGATAGCCACCATCAGGTTTTCACCGCTCAAAATGGGTTGGATGCGATCGCCCAAGCTCAAAGCAATTCCCCCAACTTAATTCTACTCGATTGGCGAATGCCCAACCTAGACGGCCGAGAAACCGCCCAACGCCTCAAACAAAACCCCACCACCCAAAACATCCCCATTATCTTCCTCACTGCCTCCACCCAAAACCCCGAACAACTCAAACTCAATAGCGTGAGTGATGCCTTTCTGCGCAAACCCGTCAGTCGTCAACAACTCTTTGACACCCTGCAAAAATTTCTCCCCCTCCAACATCAAGAAGACTGGCACCCCAAAGAATTGAACCTCAATTCTCCCCCCTTAAACCCCGACAAACTTCCCCAATTAATCCCCCTATTACAGCAATTTCTCCAGCAAAAATGGTTCACCTTACAACAGCAAAAAATAACCCAAGATTTACGCCAATTCATTGAACAGTTGAATCAATGGGGTCAGGACTACGAATGTCCCGACCTAATCAACTACAGCCAACAACTCGCCCAACAAGTGAATCAATTTAACAGTCGCGGTATTGATCAACTTTTAGAACAATTTCCCACCATGATCCAAAACTTAAACCACTTAATAAAACCTTCAAAATATGAACCCTAGTTATCACCCACAGGATACGCTCATTTTAATCGTTGATGATATTCCTGACAATATCAAAGTTCTGGTTGGCTTACTCGATAACGTCGGTTATAAAACCACCTTTGCCCGCAGTGGAAAAGAAGCCCTAGAACGCTTAAAATTGATCAACCCAAACCTAATTTTACTCGATTTAATGATGCCCGAAATGAGCGGGTTAGAGGTTTGTGAAAAAATCAAGGCAAATCAGAAAATAAAAGACATTCCTATCATCTTTTTAACCGCTAGTCACGAGCATCATAATTTACTAAAAGCCTTTGAAATCGGGGCAGCAGATTATGTTACAAAACCCTTTAAAACAGGCGAACTATTAGCCCGAGTGCAAACCCATTTATTATTACAAACTCAATCTTTAGCCATAAAATATAGCGAAGAAAAATTAAGAATTATTGTTGAGCATTTGTATGATGGCATTTTAATTATTGATCAAGCCGGAATTGTTAAATTTGCTAATCCGGCCGCCGCTAAAATGTTTAATCGTTCCCTCAATCAATTAGTGGATCATGAAATTGGGATTCCCATTTTTGGCACTGCCATTAATGAAATGCAAATTTTGCGAGCTAAACATGAAATTGGTGTGGCAGAAGTAGCGATTAGTTCCGTCTCTTGGGAAGGAAAAGAGGCTCACTTAATTTCCTTAAGAGATGTGAGTGAACGGCAAGAAATTCAAGCCGAATTGCGCAAAAGTTTACAACGACAACTCCAACTCAATGAAAGCTTAAAACTTCTATCTACCTTAGATGATTTAACCAACCTTGCCAATCGTCGGTCAATTTTAAACACCTTGAAAAACGAATTTAGCCGCAGTCAGCGTTATAGTCGAACATTATCCATTGCCGTGATCGATTTAGATCATGTCAAACGGATTAACGATGATTATGGTCATGAAATGGGAGATCAAGTCATTTATAACACCGGGCAAAGTATTCAAAAATCTTTGCGAGAATGCGATGCCGTCGGACGGATGGGCGGGGATGAATTTTTAGTGGTTCTCCCTGAAACAAGCTTACAAAACGCGGTATTAATTGCCCAAAGAATTCAAGAAGAAATTAAGTCTTTATCGATTATGCCCGATGATTCTTCCCTCGTCTTAAGTGCGAGTATTGGCATGGCAGAGTATCACGAAAATGATAGTAATTATTCCCACTTATTAAAACGAGCAGATCAAGCCATGTACCAAGCCAAAGATCAAGGCAGAGCCTTAATTGTCTGTTAATTAGGGCATTGTAAGCCATCAAAGCTCACAAGTTCAACACGAGCGCTATAGAATATCGGAGGACGGCGGACAGAGTTATCCCCCGCCATGTTTCTCGTAGAAAACCGGAGGAAGTGTATGACTGTGGAAGCGGCTTTGAGTGAAGAAGCCATTAAGCAGAGTTTAGAGCAATTTTTAGTCGTTTTGTCCGTTTCCTTGAGTGTGGCCACCCTTTCCCGCATCTTTAGCTGGTTGCGTAATATTCCCTACACCCTCCTGTTAGTGATTGTGGGGTTAGGGTTGGCCTTCGTCAATGTCCGACTGGTCAACCTTTCCCCGGAACTCATTTTAGAGATATTCCTCCCTCCGCTACTTTTTGAGGCCGCTTGGAATATGCGCTGGCGAGATTTAAAGCAGAATATCCTCCCAGTAGCTATCTTTGCAACCTTGGGGGTGATTATTTCGGTCGTTGGGGTGGCCTTACCCATTAGCCAGTTTACCGGGCTTTCCTTACCCATTGCCCTGTTATTGGGAGCCAGTTTAGCCGCAACAGATCCCGTGTCCGTGGTGGCCTTATTTCGGGAGTTAGGGGCAGGAAAACGCCTGACGGTATTAATGGAAGGGGAAAGTCTCCTCAATGACGGGGTGGCCGTTGTGGCCTTTGTTTTATTGGTGGGGATTCCTTTGGGGATTCAAGAGTTTTCGATTCCCGCAACAGTGGCCAAGTTCACCACTTTTGTGGGGATTGGGGTGGGAGTTGGTTGTATTGTGGGATTTGGGATTTCTTACCTGACCCAGCGTTTTGATTATCCCTTAGTTGAACAGTCCCTCACCTTAGTTTCTGCCTATGGTACCTATTTGATGGTGGAGGAGTTGGGGGGATCTGGTGTGATTGGGGTGGTAACTGTGGGGTTGATTTTGGGTAATTTTGGCTCCCGCATTGGTATGAATCCCCGCACACGGTTGATTGTCTCGGAATTTTGGGAGTTTTTGACCTTTTTTGTCAACTCCATTGTGTTCTTGTTGATTGGGGATCAGATCAACTTTTTGAGTTTGGGTGGCAATTTGGATGTGATTGGGATTGCGATCGCCGCCATGTTATTCACCCGTGCTATCGTCATCTTTGGGTTAGGCACCCTCAGCAATCTCTTCCAACCTACTAAAATCCGTTGGCAAGAAATGACCGTGTTATGGTGGGGAGGATTGCGCGGGGGTGTCTCCATTGCCTTGGCCTTGAGTGTCCCCGTCTTATTGGAAGGACGACAAGCCATTATTGATGGGGTGTTTGGTGTTGTTTTATTTACCCTTTTAGTGCAAGGATTAACCACTCGTTTCTTTTTAGAAAAATTCGACTTAATTGGTGATCAACCCCAACGTCAACAATATTCCGAAGCCCTAGCCCGTCGCACCGCCTTAAATCGGGTTTTAAAGTATTTAGAGGAGGTGCAACTATCCGATGAAATTGACCCAGAACTCTATCGTTATCAAAAAGGTTTAGTTAAAGTCCAGGTGCGCACCATTGAAGAAGAAATAAACCAACTGCAAAAAGAAAATACTCAGTTAAGATCGCTCGATTTAGAACAATTAAGCGAGGAATTACTGGATATTGAAGCCGATACCTACGCTGAATTCATCCGCGCTGGTCGTTTAGATCGGAATCTTTCTCCACTTTTACAAGATGTTCTGAACAAAGCCACGGAAAAGGTGATTGATGAGATCAAACTAGATTAATCTATGGCAATTCGTGCAGAGGTTGTGGTCGGGGGAATTCATGTTCCCCAGACGGTGGATTAATATTTTCTGAATCCCTCTCTCTCCCAGAGCGGGAGAGGGGCGTTGAGTTCGTTTTGTATGAAGTTAGGGTAAAGTTTCCCCTTTCTTGGATCATTTCCCTGCCAACCGAGCGAGATAGTTACAAAGGCATTAAAACCCTAGGTTCAATGCCCGACAGGAAACTAAAAAAATCAAACATAGCTCCTGTCTTGATGCTCAAGTAACTTCACGCGAGAAATTAACCATGTTGAATAAAATTGCAAGTTTAACGTTAGGTTTAGCCGCTACTTCCTTGTGCTATTTTGCGCCCTACACCCCCTCCGCACAAGCAGCGACCCTCATCGGAGATTGGCAATATACGATTGATTCTCCTAACGATAGTATGGCCGGGAGTGAAGTAGGTCACACAAAGTATGAAATCTATAGTATGGCCATGAAACAGACCCTGGATGAGGTGATCTTTGCCATTAGCACCAACCTCCCCTTAGCCGGAACACCTAGTGACTATGCTCTTGATGGTCGTGTCAGTTGGGGAGATTTCTTGCTTAACTTTACCGGACAATCTTTAGATGTTGCCAATCAAAATGCTCAATTATTTGGGGTGCGCTTCTCCGATAATAATGAGTCAGGCGTGCCAAGTTTGGGACTCTATAGCAATGTCACCGCAAAAACAATTGCTTACGAAAATGGGCTGTTATTATATGACCGCAGTTTGCGCGGTTACAACAACTACGTCATCAGCAAAGGGGGAACACCTTCCATTGGGGATTTAAGTGCCTACGATCCCTATTTTAACCAAAATACTCACATCCCTAATGTGATGGTTTCCGGGGTGAAAATTGGCGAGGTCAATATTTTTAGTGATCTCAGTGGTTTAGGGTTAGATTTCGCGGCTGTTGGACCCGTGGGAACCTATACCCATGCCTTTAGTATTGACCGCAGTTTGCTCCCAGATGGCTCTTTTGTCGCCCATTTAGGCCCCGAATGTAATAACGATGTAATTGCCATCACCGGGGAACTTGAACCAGTCCCGGTGCCTGAACCTTCGGCCGCTTTAGCACTGGGGGCGGTGGGAGTTGTCATGGGTGCGCGGCGGATGCGTCGTCGTTCTTCTTTGGTCTAAAGCTATCTTGTCTTTGTATTTGGAGTGTTTTGTCATGACTATTCGGCGATTCTTATTAACAGGTGTGATGACCGCTTTAGGGGTTCTCAGCATTCCCGCTCTCAGTGAAGCTGTCACCCTGCACAAACTGTCCTCAGATCAGGAAATGAACGACTTGATGCACAATATCGCCTTTGTGGCGGAGGGACGTATCGGCGATTTAGGGGGACCGGCCACTCATGAGTTGAATTTGCACGAATCTGACCCCGGAAAACCGGATATTACAGCCCATTATTCTTGGGGCAATGAACGGACAGATACCTTTATCTTGGCCTATGATGCGCCTTCGGGGTGGGTGAATTTCTCCATCGGGGGAGAAACAATCAGCCATGTCTATACGGACTCGTTTTCAGATATTTTTGTCCGCACTCGTGCTGTTGATGCCCAGAGTCAAATCCGGGTTGATAACCTACAACTCGATGGGGTGATGTTGGATGGGTTCTCCCATGCCATTGCGGAAACGGGAGGTTTGGATATCTTACACATTGCCGGGGTAACGACCAGTTTTCTGTTGTTTGGTCAAGCGACTATGAGTTGGTTAAGTGAAGCCCCTCCACCTACCCAAGCACGATTAGCCTTTCAAATCAAAGTCTCGGAGGGGAACGATTCTGACACTCCTCCCCAAGGGGTTCCGGAACCGAGTGCGATCGCCAGTTTCGTTCTCTTGGGTTTAGGGGGGATACTCTCCCGTCGTCAATGAACCCTAAAATACCGTTTTTCTAGTTGTTCTCCTGTTCTAATATCCCCACACTGACCGATAATATACAGTGTGGGTTTTTCTCTGGAATGGAGAGAAATTATTTTTTTCACCGACCCACCTTTTCCGTTCAGGTTAAACTATATTGCAGAACAGGAACAGCCTGATTGGTTGAATTTGAGGGGCGGAGATACTTATTCACCGCTTGAGCAAGTAGAGCTTTTTCCGTTGGTTTAACCATAATCTCCGTCGCCCCAACTTGTTTCGCTCGAATGCGGTCAATAATGCTTTTATTTCCGGTCATTAAGACAACGGGAATGGATTTAAAACGGGGAACACGGCGTAAATGGGTACAGAGTTCATAACCATTAACAACGGGCATCACCAAATCCAAGAGAATTAAATCAGGTTTATGTTGTAAGAGAATGGGCAACGCTTGGGTAGAGTCTTGAATACAAATACAGTCATAGCCCAATTGGGTTAAATGCTTTTCTGTTTCATGACAAATGTTAGCACTATCATCTACAAAAATAACTAGGGGACGGCGTTTTTTTTGTGGCAACTTACGCCCTTTAGTTACTGTAGGATTGGGCAGATCGGGAACGGATTTAAATTGAATGAGTTCCTGTTGCAAATAATAAAACAAAGTGCGGGTAAAAACAGCAGGAGATTGTTTGGTTTTTACCACAATATCCCAAAATGTCCGCTTTCCATTGAGTAAGGGTTGTAGGGATAACAGACTTTGACTAGATGCTGAACAAAGGGGAGGAGTTTGTAAGAGGATACCTTGATTAGAAAGACTGGGAAAAAAGTTCAGAGAATGCCATTGTTCACTTAAAGCCTTAACTTCTTTGAAAAGGGGTTTGAGTTCTGCCCGTTCAAAGGTAAACTCTGGCTGACCATATTTTTCAATAAACCAGCCCTGAATCCATTTATGAGTAATATCTTGAGCTTGACTTAAAGAAAAAAGAATCTCTAAAAAGATAGTTTTTAAAATCTCTTTAGCTTTAGAAAAATGCAGTTTTTGCTGCTGGTATTCTTGCAGGAGTACAGAATATTCCCAAGGTTCTCGTTGGAAAGTATCGGATTCCGTGGAAGTCCATGAATGGTCATGTTTTCGTAAAGCTCGATACCAGCGCCGAACGCGATGAGTTTGGGTGGTAGCATGGGCTAATTTGCCTTGATAAAAGAAGAAATACCAGCGTTTATTTTGCGCCGTGAGGACTAACTGACCTGTGGCGGTTGTCTCCCCAAGCTTTTTCAGGAGGGAATAAAGCAGATTCAAGGCAGAAGTTGGAGGGGTCATAGTGAGACAAGGCACAATCTGATAGGCTTCAACTTTAGAATCTTAGAAAAAAAACGTGAAAAAGTTGGGAAAACCTCCGATTAAAAGACTATTTCCTTTTTGGTGAAGGGGAGATCCTGATTAATGGCATCAATTTCCTGCTGTTCCATGTCGTTGATCTCGCCGATATAAGCGTTGAGAATTTTGGTCATCCGGTCATCATAGAAGCGGTGCATACTGTAATTCGGGGTGGCCGGAAATCCTCTCCGTCGCTTGTGTCGTCCTCCTGCTCCGGGGTCAAACATTTGTATGCCTTGTTCGATGGCCCATTGAACAGGGCGATAATAACAGGCCTCAAAGTGGAGACAGTCAAATTCTTCTAAACAGCCCCAATAGCGGCCATAGAGGTTGTTTCCTTTGCGGAGACAGAAGGAAAGGCCAACGGGTTTTTCGGGGTTGCGATCGCCTGAATAAGCCGCAAACAACACCACACGCCCTTGATAGTTGGGATACAACTGCTCAAAAAACTGGCGCGTGAGGTATTTACTGCCCCAGTAAAACTTATCACAGGTACTGCTATAAAAACGGTAAATCAGGGGATACAAATGATGGGGAATCTCGGATCCTTCATGAACCACCATCTGCAAATTCGCTTGAACAACTGATTTCCGTTCCCGTTTAATATTTTTGCGTTGGTTCGAGTTAAAAATCTTTAAATAGTCCTCAAACCCTTTAAAATTCTGATTCCCCCAGATGTAACTATGGTGTAACCAGCCCTGAAAGCCCTGCCGTTCAAGCACAGGTTTCCACTGAGGATCGACAAAGAGAAAATTACACCCCGATAAGCGATTTCGGCTACAGAAATGGTCAATTTCCGCCACCATCATCCCGGTAATGAAATCCTCATCTTCCCCCGGAGCGATTAAAAAACGATACCCCACGGCGGGAGTAAAGGGAGTCATGCCTAATAATTTGGGGTAATACTCTAGCCCCAAACGGTAAGCTAAATCGGCCCATTGATGGTCAAAGACAAATTCGCCGTAACTGTGACCTTTAATGTACAACGGCGCGGCGGCGATGAGTTGGCGATCGCGCCATACCGTTAAATGGCAAGGTTGCCATCCTGTCCTTGCCGTTGCACTACCCGACGTTTCCAGATTATTCAGCCATTCCCACTCCAAAAAAGGAGTAGCCAAGGGTTGAGCGAGAGCATCCCATTCCGTTTGGGGGATTTCCGCCATCTTGTGCAGCCAAGCAAGGGAATATTGAGGAGCGACTTGTTGAACCATACCGTCTATATATAATCAATGAGCCTACTATAGCGTTTCCAAATCATGGATCAACTCTCAGAAGGGATAGAGATTCCTGACGGGGTGTGCGCCAAAAAAACAGCCCCCCATGCTTATTAAATAAAGCACAGAGGGACTCAACAGGGTAAACGACTATACCTCTAGACGTAGAACATCAAACTAAGTTCCTGCATTCCAAGAATTGAGGTACTCAATTTGCTCAGGGGTGAGGCTGTCGATTTGGATGTTCATGGCATTAAGCTTTAAGCGGGCAATTTCGCGGTCTACTTCAGTGGGGATAGAATGTAAACCGGGGGCGAGAGAACCCTTGTTTTTCACCAGATACTCACAAGCTAAGGCTTGGTTAGCAAAACTCATGTCCATCACGGCGCTGGGGTGGCCTTCGGCGGCCGCTAAGTTGACTAAACGCCCTTCACCCAAAACAATGATTGATTTGCCACTGGGGAGGCTGTATTGTTGGGTGAAGTTGCGCACTTCTTTCACTTCATTGGCTTGAGCGCCTAAAGATTTGAGGTCAATTTCAATGTCAAAGTGACCGGAATTACAAACAATCGCGCCATCTTTCATCACTGCGAAATGTTCGGGGCGAATCACGTGCTTGTTCCCGGTAACGGTGACGAAAACATCACCCAAGGAAGCCGCTTCAATCATGGGCATGACGCGGAAACCGTCCATTACTGCTTCAATGGCTCGGGTGGGGTCAATTTCGGTGACAATCACGTTTGCACCCATGCCACGGCCGCGCAGAGCAACGCCTTTCCCACACCAACCATAACCCGCTACAACGAGGGTTTTTCCGGCGAGGAGGATGTTGGTGGCTCGGATGATGCCGTCAAGGGTGGATTGTCCGGTGCCGTAGCGGTTGTCAAAGAAGTGTTTGGTGTCGGCATCGTTAACGTTCATGGCGGGGAAGGATAACACCCCATCGTTGAACATGGCTTGTAGACGGACAATTCCGGTGGTGGTTTCTTCGGTGGTGCCGATGATTTCGGAAATTTGGTCTTGACGTTGAGCGACGAGGGTGGCGGTTACGTCGCTGCCATCATCGATGATAATGTTGGGATGATGGTCTAGGGCGATGTTAACGTGACGGTGGTAGGTGTCGTTATCTTCGCCTTTGATGGCAAATACGGGGATGCCGTAGTCGGCGACTAAACTGGCGGCTACGTCGTCTTGGGTGGAGAGGGGGTTACTGGCGATTAAGATGGCATCAGCTCCACCGTTTTTGAGTGCGATCGCCAAATGAGCGGTTTCTGTGGTCACATGACAACAGGCGATTAAGCGAATCCCGGCAAAGGGCTTTTCTTGAGCAAAACGCTCCTGAATTTGTCGTAATACGGGCATTTCTCGTCCTGCCCACTCAATGCGCTGTTTTCCTTGAGGAGCAAGGGCTATATCTTTAATTTCGTATTGGGGTTTAGTTACAGTTGCTGTCATTTATGGCCTGAATTTACATGAAGTTCGCATAGCAATCTTAACAGGAATCAGCCATTCATGGGGTGTTCGGTCTGGGGTGCTGGGCCACTTTGACTACTTAGGGTTTGCTGAATAACTCTACTCGTGGGGTTAGGGAATAGGGAATAGGGAATAGGGAATAGGGAATAGGGAATTGATAATTGCTCCCCCGCTCCCCCGCTCCCCCGGGAAGAGAGAAGAGAGGGGAAGAATTCTAGGATTCTCGCCGATGGGTTAAATTTTGAGATAATAATTGCAAGGATTCCGCCAATTCTGGGGATACTGTAATGGGCAGTTGACCGGAACGAACGTGCAAATCTCTTTGAGGAAAGGGGATCTCGATATCCTCGCGTCTAAATCGTTCTTCGATTAAAAAATAAAGGTCACTTTTAATCTGGAATTGCTTGGGAGGATGGGCAATCCAGACTAATAAGGTAAAGTCTAAGGCACTATCGCCAAACCCGGTAAAAAATACCACAGGACTAGGGATGGAGAGAATATCAGGATGGGCTTGTGCGGCATCTAACAGGGCATTGCGCACCCGTTTGATGTCTGAACCATAGGCTACCCCTAGGGGAATTCTTAAGCGGGAAATGGGGTTATCATGACTCCAATTAATGACTTCTGATTCTAGGAAACGGGAGTTGGGTAAAATAATTGAGATTCTATCGAGGGTGCGGATTTCGGTGCTGCGAACTCCAATCCGTTCCACGGTGCCGACTAATCCCCCAACATCGACAAAATCTCCTACTTGAATGGGACGTTCAAAGAGTAACACAATCCCACTGACAAATTCTTTGGTAATGCCTTGTAATCCTAAACTAATCCCTACCCCTAATACACTGGCAAAAACGGTTAAGGAGTTCAGATTTAAGCCCCAAATTTGCAGAATAACAATGGTGGCAATAAAGATAAAGGTGTAGTTAGCAATGAGGGAGATATTCTCTTGGGCAGAACGGTTGAGTCCTGTTAGGATAAGAATGCGCGATCGCAAAATCCGACGAAGCAGGCGAGATGCGGACAAAACTCCGGCCAGCAAACCAATGAGAATCAAGATATCTAGCACTGAGTAAGCATTATCTCCGAGGGGAAAAATCCCCGAGGTTAAACTCACTTGCACGGTTTCCACTAAACTATCCCGAATTTCTCGGCTTAAGTTGCGAGTTTGAGGAAAAAGAGACGCAATATAAAATCCAGCAAAAAAGATGAGTATTCCCCGAATTAAAGAGAGTAATATATGGGAAATAATTTCGGTAGGAGGACGACGATTGGTTTCTGCTTCTGAGTTTATTTCAACATTAAATTGTTCTAGTAAAACGGGAAACCAACGTTTCCATAAATTTCCGACTAACCAACTGGCTAATAAGGCGAGGATTAAAGCTCCCCCTGAGAGCAATAGAGCATAACGAATATATTCTGGGGTGCGTTGATATTTCGCTTTTTCTAGGGCTTGTTGTAGGGTACTGCGCCATACATCGGCTTGATTAATGGCGGAACGTCCGGGGGGGGTATCTGCCTGAGTGACGGAGATGAGATAACGACCATTAATGAGTAAAACGGGGACTTGTTGCCGTTCATCAATGGTGACGTTTAGGGATTGATCGGGGATGATATTTTCAACAAGATTGGCTAAGACTTCATTGGCTTCTCTGGCTCGTTGTTGGGCGGAAAAATCCCCGGAACGACTGACTTCAAAAATGGGGTCGCCATCGACTAAAATGGGGGCTTTGGGTGGACTGTTACTGTCGGGGGTTTGAGCGAGTAGGGGAAGGGATAAACAGAGGAAACAAAGGAGAGAACAAAGGGCAAGGGCTAAGGATTTAGCGATCGCACCTCGATTCAATCCAGTGGGTAAAAAACGCAACATGATTCAACTCGACAAGGGCAGGGAGGGATGGGGGCTTTCCTCCACGGGGGGCAGGGTTTGACCGTCTTCGGCTTTGAGTTTGGGTTGAATGTACAAGTTATCTAGCACGACTAAACTCCCAGCCACCCAAGGGGGAACAATTAGGGCCCCGATAATCCCTAACACTTGGGCGCCCCCTAAAACGGCTAAAAGTTGCAAGATAGGGGGGACTTGAACGGTATTGCCCACCAGTAGGGGATCTAAAACATAGGTTTCTATGTTTTGAATAATCACAAATAACAATAACACCCAGAGGAATAACCACCCCCCTTGGGCGATCGCCACAATCAAAGCGGGAATGGAACCTAACACCGGACCGAAAAAGGGGATCAGGTTGGTGAAACCTGCAATAACTCCTAAACCGAGGGCAAATTCTGATAATCCGAGAAAGTTTAAGCCCAAACTAATGGCTACCCCTAAGATAGCGGACACCAAAATCCGACCTTGAATATAGCCCCCCATCCGTTGGCTCACGGGTTGCACTTGGGCGGCAAGTTTGCTATCCCAAGGGGTGGGGAAAAGTTGCACTAAACCGCGAATTAAGCTCTCTGAACCTGTCAACATATAGCCGGAGAGGATAATGGCCAAAAGGGTGCTTAACACGCCGCCTACAAGGCCTCGGGTTAAACTGTAGGAGCGCACCAAGAGATCCCGGGAGGTACGCAGCCCCCAAGTGGTGAGGGATTGGATGTTAAATAAACTTTCGAGGTAAGCCCAGGTATCGGGTTCGGTCAGACCCCAGCGAATACTGAGATTTTCTAACACATTGGCGAGAATTTCTAGATAAGCGGGGAGTTTGCGCAAGAGGCGCTGAATTTGTTCGGCGACGGTGGGGCCAATAATCACCCCAAATCCTACGGCTAGGGAGAGGAGGGCGAAATAAACTCCAATGACGGCTAACCACCGGGGAAGTCCCCAACGTTCTGCGGTGTTGACGGCAGGGGCTAGGGTGGCGGCAATGACAACGGCTACCATGAGGACGATCAGTAACCAGCGCAGTTGCCAGAAAAGAACGAGGACGAGTCCACTGAGTATCAGGGTGAGGAGGGTGGCAAGGGAAAGGGTGATGACGGGGCGTTCGGGCATAGTCGGGGTTAACGGTAGGGGATCATTAAGTGACAAGTTAAGTAGGGCTTGCTGAATAACTCTACTCGTAAGGTCAGGGAACAATTAATAGTCATTAATTGTTAATAAGTAATTATTGATTATTTAACTGCGGAACAGACGAGTATATTGGGTTTCATGATACATACTGGCTAGGGTGGCTCCCCAGCTACAGGTTTCTAGGTCATCTTCTGAAGAGGATAAGAGTTGCGCTGTGATTTTGTCGAGGAGGGGGGAGAGATTAAAAAGTAACTGTTGACCTTGGGTTTGTCCGAGGGGGATTAATTTCACTCCCCCGTTAATCATATTGGTGGCCCAACTGTGGAGATAGCCTAGGATAAAGGACTCTGGGGGAATCTGACCAAGGGTGGCGGCAAGGGTAAAGGCGATCGCATAATGACAAGGAGGGGTAATTTGCTCAATCATAGCGCGCCCCTCGGGTTGGACTTTCGTCCAGAGTTTGAGTAATGAGTCCCCCATTTGCCAACTCTGTTGACGTAATTCTCGGGTTTCTCGGGTAGCGGAAAGCCATTGATTCCAGTGGTTTAAGCCTTGCCAGTCTTGGGTCAGGAGGCAGGAGTGCGATCGCACCATCACCCCCCCTTCCAACTGAATCGCCCCATAGCGCAACTCCCGACGCAACCAATGATCTAACCCCCCAGCATCGGTAATAATCTCCTGTTCAACTAAACTTTCTAACCCTTCGGAATAGCTATAAGCCCCCACGGGTAAACTGGGACTAACTAGCTGAAGTAGTGCTAGCAATTGATAGTTTGATAGTTTCATGCTCAACTCAAAAAACAAACCGTTGCCTGTCCTCAATGCCTGAAGGTCATTGAATCACAGAGTGAACGTCCCAAGTTAGAGGAAGTCAACGCTAAGATTCACCGACCTGCTGGAGGAGAAGTCTGAATCCCAAGCCATAAGAGCGATTCATTTTGGCATTGGTGAGTTTACCAAAAACTTGGGTCTAAAGCCCCGTCCTTCCAGGACGGCTTTTTATGCCGGATGGTAAAATGTAACCATGATTGTACTTGAGTTTAAAGCCTACGGCAAAACCCAGCAAGTTCGGGCAATCGACGAAGCGATCCGGACAGTTCAGTTCATCCGCAACAAAGCCATTCGATATTGGATGGATAATCGGGGAACTGGGCAAAACGATCTGCAAAAGCTGTGCGCTCAACTTGCCAA
>NZ_JAIHOM010000071.1 GCF_026130165.1 Spirulina subsalsa FACHB-351
GGTGGGGCGCGCCCGAATTCACGCATCGGGAGAGATTCCCTCTTGGTTGGTTGGAGAAATCCTGTCAGCTAACGGAGACTCGTAGAACGATGAATCCCCCTGCCTTCAGGCGGGGGAGAACGTCAACTCGAATGGGCTAAATTCTTAACAGTAACTCACGGTCATTTCTACGGAAGCGTCACAAGTTTCACCGGGGGGGAGATAGGTGAGATTTTCTTTACTATTGAGGGCGTTTCGTCCTGCACTCCAAGGTTCTAAGCAATAATAATCTTTCCCTTGAACAGTCCAAAAAACTAGCGTGGAATAAAGATCAGAGTAGGTCAGGGTGAGTTTTAAATTATGCCGGGTATTGGTGACGGAAGCGGAGGAACGACTCAGGGGAAATAAGGCTAAATCAATTTCCGGTTCTGTGAAGTCAAAACTCCCTTTAAAGGGTTGGGTTTTTTGGGTGAGGTGATCTTGATATTGGGTGGCCGGGAGATCAAGCAGGAGTTTAGTTTTATCGGACACCCAAAAGTAGGGGTGCAATCCGGTGGAAAAGGGCATTTCTACGCTGGAATGGTTGATGTAGCGTTGGAGGATTTTCAGGGAATTGCCTTTGAGTTGATAGGTGAATTGCAGTTCAAATTCAAAGGGATAATGACTATAGGTTTTGTCGTTGCTGGTGAGGGTGAGGGTAATTCCGGCACAGTCTTCGGTGAGGCGCTCGGTGACAGTCCAAGGGAGATCCCGCGCAAAACCATGTTGTTTGAGTTGATATTGCTTGGTTTGGTGAACGTAGAGATCATTGGGGAGATTCCCACAAATGGGGAAGAGGATGGGAATTCCTCCACGAATGCTGAGATCGGGGTTCTGAAAGCGTTCTGCGTCAAAGTAGAGGAGGTTTTGACCTTGAATACGCCAACTGGTGATGATTCCCCCGCGTTCGGGGACAACTTCGATCCGAGAATGGGCTTCTTGGTCTGTGAGAATATAGGTTTGATATTGTTCTTGTTTAAGTGCGATCGCAAACACCGATATCTGTCCCCTCTAAATTTCCCTGATCTTAGGCCATCCTTAAGATTTAACCAAGTCTTGACATTATTGCCTTGCCCCTTCACCAATTCTTTATCTAACTTGTTCTAAAGTGTCAATGTAGTGACTTGATCGGAATCAGAGCTTCTGAACCGAAGTCGCGGGCTGGCAGTCCAAGACTTAAAATGGACGCGGAGGTTATGTCAGCCGGGTGTGCTACCAGCAACCCATCAATTGTCAACCTGTAGTCTAGGCGAATAACTTCGGTTCCCGGTTTGCGCTCCGAATCCCCCCGCTTTTAAGCCGGGGAGGATATCAAGAAATGTACCCTGAATCATAAGATGACAAGTATCTGGCCGTTTTAGCTAGGTACTTGGTTTATTTGTGACGTTCTCCCCCGCTAACCCTTCGGGTATAACGGGTGGTCTTTGCTGACTTTAGGTTGGGTTAATACGGTGTGGGGCTTCTCTCGACCGACATTTAAGCTCAAAAAAGCCCGATTTGTACGAAGAGACGGATAAATACTAGACTTAGTATATTAAGGAGTAGTGTCAAATCAGCGAACAGTCTAAGTCCGCCTGAATGCTTAAGATGGGGAAAATTCGCAGCGAAATTAATACTTATGAGTCAACTAGCGATTATTTGTGTTGATGATGAACCCGTTGTTTTGGAGGGTTTAACAGAACAGTTGAAGCGTAATATTACTGTGGTGGCAGAAGTTGAGGCGGCTGATAGTGGGGAGGAAGCATTAGAAATTCTTGATGAGTTATATGGTGATGGAATTGAGGTAGCTTTAATTATTTCGGATCAGATTATGCCGACGATGAAGGGGGATGAATTTTTAATTAAAGCTCATCAAAAGTATCCCCAAATTTTTAAAATCATGTTGACGGGGCAAGCGGATACAAAAGCGGTGGCTAATGCGGTGAATCACGCTAATTTATATCGCTATATCACCAAACCTTGGGATGAAATGGATTTAATTTTGACGGTGAATGAAGCGATTGAGAGTTATTGCTTAAAAAAGGAAGTGGCTCGTCAAAATGAGGAATTGCGCCTCTTAAATGCGTCGTTAGAAGAGCGTATTAAAGAGCGGACGGCTCAGTTAATTCGCGAACAGCAACGGTCTGAAGAGTTATTACTGAACATTTTTCCCGCTCAAATTGTTGACGAGCTAAAACAAGGAAATCAGGTGGTGGGGGAGTATTTTGAGGATGTGTCTATCCTCTTTGCAGATATTGTTAATTTCACGCCCCTTGCTTCTACGACAGATCCGAAAAAGTTAATTCAAATGCTCAATAGTATTTTCTCCTGTTTTGATCATTTGGTGGAAGATCAAGGACTGGAGAAAATCAAAACCATTGGGGATGCTTATTTGGTGGCGGGGGGGCTACCGGAACCGAGGGAGGATCATGCCCAGGCGATCGCACGTTTGGCCGTCCGGATGCAGCAAACCATTCACCAGTTTACCGATCAGGGGGGAAATCCTTTTACGATTCGCATCGGGATTAATACGGGATCAGCGATTGGGGGGGTGATTGGGGTCAAGAAGTTTATTTATGATATTTGGGGGGATGCGGTGAATATTGCCTCACGGATGGAAATGTTAGGGGAACCGGGCAAGATTCATGTTTCTGCGGCGACTCATGCCAAGTTAAATGGGCAATTTAAGATGATTCCGCGAGGGTTGATTGACGTGAAAGGGAAGGGGTTAATGGATACCTATTGGTTAGAAGAAGAATGAGTAAACCCCTTTAGAAAATTGTTCAAAAAATGACCTCTAAAACCCATCACTATCAAACCCAAATCCTCTGGACTGGAAATCGCGGTCAAGGAACATCTGAATTGAGGTTAAAGATTGTGAAGTTATTGTGATCAGGGCTGACAGCATTCAAAGGAGGGTGCAGAATAGAAAAAATTATCACTGCTCCTATGAATAATGCTCATCCAAGTTTTTCCTCTGGGTTTCCGGCCTATATTGAACGAGGCGGTGAACAGTCTTTTTTACAACCTTATATTCTCCAAGGAACGAATTTTTACGGGTTTTTCTTGAAGGGGAATTTGAGTCATTTACAGGCTTTGTGCGATCGCTACTTCAACGCACCGAGTCAAGGTCAGGTGGAATATCGCCCCTTGAGTCCCTACGTTTTACTCAGTTTTGACCGCATTGCTCACATTACCTCCACGGAAGCCCCGGATCGAGACAAGGGGTTTTTCTCGGAACAGGGGGAGGTGATTATTTGGATTCCCGTCATGGCCGGCCATTCACGGGGCGATCGCTTTGTGGTGGATCATCTAGCCGTATTTATCCCCTATATTTTCGTTAACAACTCCCCCGCCTTGGTTTCAGGGCGTGAGGTCTATGGTTTCCCCAAACAGTGGGGCTGGATTGATTTCCCCACCAATCCCAACGAGAGGGGGGATTTTAACCTAGAAGCGGTGGCCTGGGAAACCTTTAGCCCCGAAAGTGCCGGGATTCGTCAGCCCATTCTCTCCATTACCCCCACGTCATCAGGAAAAGGCGATCGCCCCTGGTCTTCCCTCACCACCATCAGCCAAGATATTCTCACCCTGTTACTCCCCCAAGGGCTTAATCTACCGGGAATTGACCTCCCCCGCCATTTACTAGAAAACCTCCTCACAGGCTCCTTTAATACTGTCTTCCTCAAACAGTTTCGGGATGCCACAGACGGCCGTCAGGCTTGTTATCAAGCCATTATTGAAGCCCCCACCCAACTCCAACACCTCCACGACGGGAAATTACTTGGCGATCGCTTTCTCGTCACCCTCCCCCCCCTCGCCAGTCATCCCATCGCCCAAGATTTAGGCCTAGAAGTCGATCCCACCCTTCCCCCCCACCAATTTCTCGCCCATCTCCCCTTCTGGTTAACCTTCGACTTCGCCCTCCAAAACGGTCAAGTCCTCTGGCAAACCAACCAAAATCCACCCCCCAAAAAACAAAAAATCGCCGTCCTCGGAGGCGGCCTCGGTTCCCTCACCACCGTCTTTGAACTCACCGAACAACCCGACTGGCAGCGTTATTATGAGATCACCCTCTATCAAATGGGCTGGCGACTGGGCGGCAAAGGAGCCAGCGGCCGCAACATGACCCCCCACCCCCCGGAACAAGAGCCAGATTACCGCATCCAAGAACATGGCTTTCATATCTTTTTTGGCTTCTATGAAAACGCCTTTCGCTTAATGGATCGGTGTTATCAGGCATTAGGAGACGATGGCCCCTTTGATACCGTCAGCGATGCCTTTAAGCCCCATAATTATATTGTTTTAGAAGAATGTATAGAGGGGAAATGGTACCCTTGGAAACTGGACTACCCCAGCAATGATTTAGTCCCCTGGCAAGGGGGCGGTATGGGGTCTTATTGGGACTATATCCGCACCGCCCTAATCTTTGCCTATGAACTGTTTACCCACTCCCCCAAACTCCAAGACTCCCCACCCGATCATTCCCCACCCCAAAACCTTTGGGAACAGTTACAGCAAGAACTTGAGCGGGGCTGGGAGACATTAAGCCAACTACCGGAACTCTTAGGAATTACCCTCGCTGAAATTGACCTCACCCTAGACAGTAGCTTTCTCTTACTCGCCATTCAGGCCCTCGAAACCTTACCGAAAAACTGCCCCCTCGGTCGAATTGAACCCCTTTTACTCTTTTGTTTAGACCAGTTTCAAGCCCGTTTAGAAGCCCGTTTAGCCAAAATTGCCCAAGGGGAAGATATCGAAACCCGGCGCATTTTAATCATCATCAACTTTACCCAAACCATTATCCGAGGTCTGATCCTCGATAATGCCTTAGAAGGGGAAGCCTTCAATGACTTAGACAACATTGATTTTGCCCAGTGGTTAAAAAAACATGGGGCCTGGGACATCACCCTGAACTCCCCCCTCGTGCGTTCCATGTATGACCTCCTCTTTGCCTTTAAAGGGGGCATTAATACCCCAGAAAACCAAGCATTAGGCACAGCCGCCGCCCTGCGTTGGGTGATTCGCATGAATTTGACCTATAACGGCGCGATTATGTGGAAAATGCAGGCGGGGATGGGTGACACCATTTTCGCGCCCCTTTATCAAGTTTTGCAGGAACGGGGGGTGCGCTTTGAATTCTTCCATCGGGTGACCAATTTAGGCTTAGAGGAAGCACAACCGGATCAGATTGCAACCATCGAGTTAGTGCGGCAGGTGAATTTAAAACAACCGGAAGCAGGTTATGAACCCCTGATTCGCGTCAAACGCTTGCTCTGTTGGCCCGCAGAACCCCTCTATGACCAGATTGAGGAGGGGGAACAACTGAAAGCCCATGAGATTGATTTAGAGTCCTTCTGGAGCCCCTGGCCAACGCTCCACTCCGAGGAGAAAATCACCCTCCAGCAGGGGGAAGATTTTGATCTGGTGGTCTTGGGGATTAGTTTAGGTGCGTTGCCCTATATCTGTCCGGAATTGCTGGCCGTGAGTGAGAAGTGGCGAAAGATGGTGCAGGAAATCCCCACCGTAACCACCCAAGGGGGGCAGTTATGGTTTAAGTCTACCTTGGCTCAATTAGGTTGGACGGATGCCAGTGCGGTGGTGGGAACCTATGCGGAGCCGTTGGATACTTATGCCGATATGACCCATTTAATCCCCCAAGAAAATTGGAGTTCTGAACATTACCCCTATAGTTTGGCCTACTTTACGGGAACCATGCCCGACCCGGGCATCCCTCCGGCCGAGGATTATGATTTTCCCGCTCAACAACAGGAGAAAATAAATCAGGCCGCTATGGCGTTTCTAGAGCAAGAGGGGGCCTATCTCTGGCCCAAGGTGACACCCCCGGGAGAGTCGGACGGTTTTAACTGGGATTTATTGGTGGACCCCCAAGCTGGGACGGGAAAGGCCCGTTTTGATGCCCAATTTTGGCGGATTAATATTACCCCAACGGAACGTTATGTGATGTCGGTTCCGGGGAGTCAAGTTTATCGCCTCAATCCCGGAGAGTCAGGCTTTCATAACCTTTTCCTGACCGGGGATTGGGTAAATAACGGTTTAAATTCAGGGTGCGCTGAAGCAACGGTAATGGCGGGAATGTCGGCCGCCCAAGCTATTTTAACTCAGGTGAGGGGAGAATTTCCGGGGGTTTCGATGATTGGCGATCGCACCCCTTGGCAGTAATAGCCATTTTTAGGTTGGGTGCAGCGAAAGCACAACCCAACAAAATAGTAGCCGTTTTAGGGAGCAGGGGGCAGGGGAGCAGGGGAGAGGGGAATTGATAATTGATAATTGACAATTGATAATTGATAATTATTACCTATCACCTATCACCTATTACCTATTACCTATTACCTATTACCTATCTTTGAACCATGCAATACAAAACTCTGACCAACTATACTATCACCTCTGAACTGAACGTCGGCACCAAAAACCTCATCTATCGAGGCTACCGCAACCGAGATCAAGTTCCAGTCATTATCAAAGTGCCGAAAGAAGAATACCCTTCCCTGCGGGATATTGCCAAGTTAAAGCACGAATACGAAACTATGCAGGGATTAACCTTAAATCATGTGGTGCAACCGTTGGGTTTAGAGAAGTATAATCACGGTCTAGCCTTGATTTTAGAGGACTTTGGGGGACAGTCCTTATATGATGTTATTAGCCGACAGGGCCCTCTGTCCCTTGAGGTTTTTCTCCCTATTGCGATCGCCATTACCAACAGTCTCAGCGAAATTCATCAACACCGCATCATCCACAAAGATATTAAACCCTCCAATGTTATTGTTAATTTAGCCACCCAGGAAGTCAAAATCACCGACTTTGGCATTTCTTCCCTTTTATCCAGCGAAAACCAAGGACTCAGTACACCCAACTCATTAGAAGGAACTCTAGCTTATCTTTCCCCAGAACAAACGGGACGGATGAACCGAGTCATTGACTACCGTACTGATTTTTACTCCCTCGGGATTACTTTTTATGAAATCCTCACTGGAGAACTCCCTTTTGATAGTATTGACCCCATTGAACTGATTCATGCTCATTTAGCCAAAGAGCCGCCCCATCCTAGCACCATTAATCCCCACATTCCCACCGTGGTCGCCAACATTATTTTAAAATTGTTGGCCAAAAATGCCGAAGATCGCTATCAAACGGCCGTAGCCTTAAAACAGGATTTGCTCAAATGCTGGCAGCAGTGGGAAGAGAAGCAACAGATTGAGGATTTTGCGATCGCACAACACAACCTCTCCGATCAATTCCAAATTCCGCAAAAACTCTATGGTCGCGAATCAGAAGTTAAAACCCTCCTAGAGGCCTTTGAAATTGCCAGTTTTGGACACACCGAATTAATGTTAGTCAGTGGCTACTCTGGCATCGGCAAATCCTCCCTCGTCCACGAAGTCCACAAACCCATTGTTAAACGCAAAGGCTTTTTTATCAGTGGCAAATTCGACCAATTTAAACGCAATATTCCCTATGCTTCCTTAATAGAAGCCTTTCAGGAATTAGTTCAACAACTACTGACAGAAAGTGACGAAAAAATTGCAGAATGGAAGCAAAAAATACTCAAGGCATTAGGGCAAAACGGACAAGTTATTATTGATGTCATTCCCGAAGTAGAATTAATTATTGGTCCTCAGTCCCCAGTCCCTCATCTCGGTCCAACAGAATCCCAAAATCGCTTTAATTTAGTCTTTCAAAAATTCATCGCCGTCTTTAGCCAAGCAGAACATCCCCTCGTCATCTTTTTAGACGATTTACAATGGGCAGATTCTCCCTCCCTCAAATTTATTAACCTCTTGATGACCAACCCAGAAAGTCGCTATCTACTCATTATTGGTGCCTATCGAGATAATGAAGTGACTTCCTCTCATCCCCTCATGTTAACCATTCAAGCCATCAAAGAAAGCGAAGTAACCGTTAAAACCATTGAAGTCAAACCCTTAAACTTAGACACCAGCAACCAACTCATCGCTGACACATTAGGCTGTTCCCCCCATAAAACCCTAGACCTCTCCCAACTCTGTCAAACCAAAACTAACGGCAACCCCTTCTTTCTCAATCAACTCTTAAAATCATTACACAGTGAAAAACTCTTTCAATTTGACTACATTAACGGTCAATGGACTTGGGATTTAGCCGCCATTCGTCAGTGCGAGATTACCCAAAATGTCGTTGATTTAATGATTAATAAACTCAAGAAGCTTCCCCCCATCACTCAGGAAAGTTTAAAACTCGCTTCCTGCATCGGGAATCGTTTTAGTTTACGGATTTTAGCTACGGTTAGTGAACAATCCCTTTCAGAGGTTGCAAACTCTCTCTGGGATGCCTTACAAGAAGGTTTTATTGTACCATCCAGTGATGCCTATAAAATCCCCTTACTTTGGAAACAACAGGAAGAAATAGAAACAATTCCGGTCGATTATCGCTTTCTCCATGACCGAGTACAACAAGCCGCCTATACCCTCATTCCTGAATCAGAAAAAGCCATCACCCACCTCAAAATGGGTCGCTTATTACTTAAAGAAGTGACCAACATTCAAGAGGACGAACAACTATTTGATATTGTTAATCATTTAAACGCTGGAGTGGCCTTAATTGAACAAGACCCAGAAAAACATAATCTCGCCTATTTAAATCTTCTAGCAGGTCGAAAAGCCAAAGATTCCACCGCCTATGAACCCGCTTTAAAATACTTTACATCTGGCTTAACTTATTTAGGAGATAAAGCTTGGGAAATTGACTATAACTTAGCCTTTCAACTCTATCAAGAACGGTCAGAATGTGAATATTTATGTGGTAACTTTGAGGTTGCAGAACATCTCTTTGATCTGATTTTTACTGAAGCAAAAACTAGCTTAGAAAAAGCTAAAATCCAAATCGTTCGTCTTGCACTATATGACATTACAGGTAAATTTGTTGAGAACATTTGTCTCGCATCTCAAACCCTTACTGTATTTGGTTTAAATGTGCCAACTAGCGGGGATTCTATTGCCACTGCTTTTGAGGCAGAACTTTCCATTTATCGTGATAACTTAGCCAAACATAATATTCCGGATCTGGCTTTAATTCCCGATAATACAAACCCAGAAATTGAGGTCTGTATGAAGGTCTTAATGAATATGACCGGTCCGGCTTATTTCACCAATCAAGACCTTCTAGCATTAATTACCCTGAAAATGGTCAACTTGTCCATAGAACACGGCAATTCAGAAGCGTCTGCTCATGGTTATGCGTTTTGGGGGATTGTTGCAGGTTCTCGATTATTAGAATATGACGACGGCTATGAATTTGGGCAATTAGCCTTAAAAATGAATGAAAAATTTCACACGGCTAACCTGACTTGTAAAGTCTTTAACTTGGTCGCAGGTTTAATTAGTCATTGGCGAAAACCGATGAAAAATAATGTTCCCATTTTGCGTCAGGGTTATCAAGATGGGGTTAATACGGGGGATGTCTATACCAGTTACATTTCCTATCATGTTATCTTACAACGAATTTTGATGGGTCATGATTTTAACAGTATTTTAGAAGAGTCTGACAAGTATTTAGAATTTCTCCGACAAAGTAAAAACCATGTTTTTATTGGGGTGCAACAAACCTATCAACAAGTCATTCGCAACTTACAAGACTTAACCCGTGAGCAAGCTTCATTAAGTGATGAAAACTTTGATGAGATGGCTTGTGTACAGATGTGGATGGATAATCAATTCCTCCCCGGTGTTGCCATGTACAACATCTTTAAAATGCAACTGTTATATCTCTATGGGTCTTATCCAGAAGCCCTAGTTTTTGCTAAAGCGAGTTGTAATACTGTGGTTTTTGTCTCGGGAATTCCTAACCAAGTAGAACATAATTTTTATTACTCTCTCACCTTAGCTCAACTCTATCCCACGGCTTCCTTAAGTGAGCAAAAACAATATTTTGATCAACTAAAACAAAATCAGAAAATGTTAAAGATTTGGGCAGATAACTGTCCTGAAAACTTTGCTCATAAATATTTATTGGTAGCTGCCGAACAAGCCAGAATTGAGGGAGATATACAAAAGGCTTTAGTTCTTTATGAAGAGGCAATTAATTCAGCACAAATTAATGAGTTTGTCCAGTGTGAAGCTTTAGCCAATGAACTCGCCGCCCGCTTTTGGCTTCAGCAAGAAAATCAAAAGTTTGCTAAACTCTATATGACCGAAGCTTATTATGGTTATACTCGGTGGCAAGCGACCCGTAAAGTAAAAGAACTGGATCAAAATCATCGACATTTAATTAATAAAGTTGTCACCACACCCCTTTATAAAAAGACGCTCGTCACTAGTTCTAATAGTTCCACAGAAATTGATTCAGGATCATCCTTAGATTTTGCGACTATTATGAAGGCATCTCAAGCTTTAGCGGGTGAAATTATCTTAGAACGCTTGCTTACTAAATTAATGGAGATGGTGTTAGAAAATACGGGGTCAACTATTGGCTATTTACTCCTGAATCAGTCCCCAGAAACAGAAATTAATCATCTGGAAGATTTTCTCATTGAAGCCTCTGTTAGTGTCACTCATAAAAAAGTGGCGGTTTTGCAAAGTTTAGACATTGGCAAAAAGTTGCCAAAATCCATTATTAACTATGTCCTACGCACCCATCAAAGTCTGGTGTTAGATGATGCCACTAAAGACCACAAATATGCTGGAGATCCCTATTTTCAAATTTGTCCACCCAAATCCATTCTCTGTACTCCTTTGTTAAACCAAGGTAAACTAACTGGGATTATTTATCTAGAAAATAACCTCACGGCTTCGGCCTTTACTTATGATCGGATTGGGGTGGTTCAGTTACTTTCAGGACAGGCGGCTATTTCCATTGATAATGCTCGACTTTATGATAATTTAGAGAAGAAAGTTACCCAACGTACTCAGGAGTTACAAAAGGCTTTAGACGAGTTACAAGCGAGCCAGCAACAGCTAATTCAATCAGAAAAAATGGCGGCACTGGGTCAACTGGTGGCTGGAGTTGCCCATGAAATTAATACCCCATTGGGAGCTATTTTGGCTTCTTCTGAAAATACCAGTAAAGCCTTAGCTGAGACGTTAGTGCAGTTGCCGAAAATTCCAGAAAAGTTAAATACGAAACAACAAAAGTGTTTCTTTGATTTACTGGAGGCTTCTTTAGAAAGTTCTACGGCGATTTCATCTCGGGACAAACGCCAACATAAGCGCAATATTATCCGGGAGTTGGATGCTTTGAATATTCCTGATAGTCGCCGCATTGCGGACAGTTTAACTGATATGGGAATTTATCAAAATGTGGGAGCATTTTTGAGTATTTTACAAAGTCCTGATGTGGACTGGTTACTGAAGATTGCCTATAATATCGCCCGCTTGCAAGGGAACAATCGGAATATTATAACGGCGGTTAATCGAGCTTCTAAGGTGGTGTTTGCGTTAAAAAATTATGCTCGTTATGACCACTTAGGTGATCCTCAAAGGGTTAATATTATTGAAGGAATAGAAACGGTTTTAGAGTTGTATCACAATCAACTCAAACATGGGGTAGAAGTTCATCGAGATTTTGCAGCTATTCCAGAGATTCCTTGTTTCCCGGATGAGTTAATTCAAGTCTGGACGAATTTAATTCATAATGGGATTCAATCGATGAAGAATCAAGGAGATTTAAGGATTCGGGTGTTGCCAATAGAGGATGAAGTTCTGGTTCAGATTGAAGATTCAGGACAGGGAATTCCGGTGGAGATTCAAGAGCGGATTTTTGAGCCGTTTTTCACGACAAAACCGGCCGGAGAGGGGAGTGGTTTAGGTTTGGATATTGTGAAGAAAATTGTTGAAAAACATCGGGGGAGGTTGAGTTTTATCTCTCAACCGGGGCAAACGGTTTTTACGGTGGCTTTGCCGATGGTTTAAGGCTGCCAATCAACAAGTTTTTGTAGGGGGAATTCGTGAATTCTCCCTAAAATAGGGCTTGCTGAATAACTTGGGGAGCAGGGAATTGATAATTGATAATTGACAATTGATAATTATTTCCGATTACCTATTACCTATTACCTATTACCTATTACCTATTACCTATTCCCTATTACCTATTCCCTTGTTGAGTCTAGCGTTGGGCTTTTTCAGCAGACCCTAAAATATGGGTTCAATGGCTAATTGCTCCTATAAACTACCTAAAACTTTAATCAATTGATCCATTTCGGAGGGCAGGGTGAGATAGTGAACACAGGCGCGGATACAGTCGGGATTTTTGAGGGTGCGGACGAAAAAGCCTTGTTGTTCTAGGGCTTGGGCGAGACGGGGGTGTAGGATTTCGTTGGTGGTGAGACGGAAGGAGACTAACCCGGATTCGGGGGGGAGGCTGCGTAAGCATTCGATTTGGGGTAGGAGATAGAGGCCTTGCCAGAGGTATTCGCTGTTGTAGCAGATTTTGGTGTAGCGTTCTTCGGGGGTTCCCCAGGCTTGATGGGTTGCGATCGCCTGTCGTAATCCCGCATACTGAGGATAGGCGGTAGTAGCCACTTCAAAGCGTCTGCCGTCGGGTTGCCATCCCGTGGGCATCCCCGCCCCATCCATGGTAATACTCCGCCAACCGATAAAGGTAGGATTCAGTTCTTCTAAGGCGTGGGGATGAACGTATAAGCCCCCCACTCCGGCCGGTCCACAGAGCCATTTATGCCCGGTGAAGGCGTAAAAATCCACAGCGAGTTCACTGAGATTAAGGGGCAACTGTCCGACGGACTGGGCGGCATCTACGAGAATCTGAATCGGACGTTCACTTTTAAAGGTGCGACAAGCTTGGATAATGTCCGGGAGGGGTAACAGTTGGCCGCTATTCCACAGGACATGGGACAACACGACTAAGCGGGTGTTGGGTTGTAGGTGTTGTTCAATGACTACGCTGGGGTTGCCTCGGTTGAGGGTGGCCATGATGGGGCAGGTGGAGACGCGCAGGTTAAAGCGTCGGGCGACTTCTTTGACGGCGGCAATGATGCCGGGGTGTTCGCAGTCAGTGATTAGGATATGATCCCCCGCTTGCCATTGAATTCCCCAAAGGACGATATTACAGCCTGTGGTGACGCTATCGGTGAGGGTGATGGTAGCGGGGGAGGTACGGAGTTCTGAGGCGATCGCACGGCGCAATAATTGACATTCCTGTTCAATCCAGTCATTCACCTGCCGGGAAAAGGGACCTTTTGCTTGCAGAAACTCGTAGGCCTGATAAATCGCGTCTAAGGCCGCTTTGGGCATGGTTCCCTGTCCCCCAAAGTTAAAATAAGCCTTATCCGCTAGACCCGGAAAGGCTTGGCGATGCTGCTTGAGGGAAACCGTGGCAGGGGTCTGATTGGTCATCTTGAATTTAGGGGGCAAGTCGCAGGGTTTCCCCCACTTTACCAAGAAACGCGACCTGTCTCGACTTCACGCTGGGGAGTTTGCCAAAGCAGAGGAAGACTTTAACTGAGTGACGGCAAAACGCATCAATTCCGCTTTCGTTTCCGGGGAGAGCAAACGAACCAGTTCTACTAATTCTGCTTCTCGATCTTCACAGAGTAACTTCAGGGCGGCAATACAGAGCGCTCGTAAAACGTGATCGGGTTCGTGATGGGTGAGGGGGGAGACAGGGGGAGGACTCATGGGCTGTAGGTGAATTCAGGAGATTTACTGTTGATTTTAGAAGCAAATGCTGGTGCATCCCCTAAAACTTTTAAGAATGTTACATTCTCTCATCAAAGGAAATTCCTCCCCCAGACTTCAGAGCAATTCTAAAGGTTTCCGCACCACACCAGCGCGATCGCATTTCGCCATCACCTCAACAACTCCCCCCAAAGGCGCTCGGATCATCCATTCTACTTTAGCGCGATCGCTCGTTTCATCCCCCACCCGTCCAAAGGGCGCAGAAGGCTTATCAGCCCGTCCTTCTAAATAGCCCACATTCACCGTCCTTTCTCCCAACTCCAAACTCGCCCCCTCCGGCAAAGTTAGAGCCACAATACAACCCTGAACTTGTGTTTTCCCCCGTCCCTTTTGGGTGATATAGGTCGGCAACCAGCCCGTATTTTGCACCACAACCCGCAACAAAAACACCTCACTCCCCACCCGTTGCACCTTCACTTCATAGAAGTCTAATAACGGAGAAATCAACAAATGCCACACCAACCAACCCGGAAACCGAGACACTTCCTTTTCTAACAATTCATGGGGCGGATTACGCCAAAAATAAACCTCATCCCAGCCCCCCAACTCCACCATTCCTAACTGGGGATGCTCAAACTCATACCAAGGAATATATCCCTTCCCTCCCAAAACTTCATCATTCCAAGCTAACAACTTCAAATCATCTTCTAACGGATGCTCCTCATACCATTTCACATAATCATAATCCGTAATTCCCGCCTGTTGTTGAGGACTCCAAATCTCCACCGTCCAAGCAAACAAACCCTGACCCTCATAACACCAATCATCAAAAGCCCCCGTCACATAACTTTCATGATGTTGGCGAAAACCATGATAGACCGAAACCGCCGGATAACCCGTTAAATCCGTTCCCTTCTTAGCAATTTTTTGGTAAATTGTCAAGTCTTGATGAGGAAAATGTTCATCATCTTGATGACTATACGGACGCAATAAAACCCCACTCATCGTGTGAAAAGAAACCGCCCCCGTAATATTAGAATGTTGAGTAATAAAATCCACTACAGCCCTAACTTCCGGTTCAGAAGCAGGATAATCTCCCGCCCCTTGTTGTTCCCCTTCCTCCCGCCAACAAACCGGAAAATTACGGTTAAAATCTAACCGTTGTTTGAGAGGTTTTATGGGAATTAACACCCCATCATACTGATCTATTTTTCCTTCCGGCAACAGTCGATAATATTCCCCTCCTACCTCCGTCGGTTCACGGGGAATCATCAACCGAGGATCATTGGGACACACCTTCCATGTGCCATTCCCATCAGGAATTCTCATCATTAAAATTCGTCCATCCCCATCGATATCTTCTGCCACTAAACCCGGTGAATCAACGTCTGAATGGGGGTAAAAACGAGTACCAGAACGCAAGAATTGCGGCGAGTCTGCCAAGGCTAATTCTGCCCCATCAGGATTCACCCTAGGACAGATATAAAAAGCCCGAGTCTTGAGGCAGCGAGTAATATCTGGATCTTGTTCATAGCCCTTCACTAATGTCTCCAGAAAATACACACAAGCCACCGAAGGAGCCAATTCAATGGAGTGAATATTACCATCCACCCACAGGGCAGGTTTTTCACTCGCTAAACCCGTTTCCCAACAAGTCACTGTCACTAACCACAAATCCCGTTTTTCGTAACTTTGACCAATGGTTTCCAAGCGGACTAAATGGGGATAAGTTTCAGCATAGCTTTCTAGAACTCTCACCAGTTCATCGTAGCGGTAATAATGATTAAAAGTTAGAGTATTCATCATGATTTTAAAGCGTAATCTATCCTAGTGTAGACCTACATCAAAAGTTAGCTTAACTCAAGGGCTTATCCGCTTTAACAAACATTTGCTTACCAATAAAAGACCAAAAAATTGGTAAGTTCAAATAAAGCCGTAATAAACGGGTAGAAGTCGGTGAATTGTGAGTAGAATAGGGAAGAAATCGGGGGATAAGTACAGGAATTTTAAAACCAATCGCGTGGAGAATTTCTTGTAAGGAAATATGCGTTAAGGGGAGTTGATGATCCACAAAATCATAATACTCCCGATAGGCATATTTAAAATTAGGTTGAATAACTAACAAACTTCCCCCCGGTTTAAGTAACTTAAAACATAACACTAAAACCTGTAATAACTCCTCTTTTGTTGCTAGATGTTCAAAAAAGTTAGAAATAAAAATTACATCAAAATAGTTTGTTTGAGAAAAATAGTCAGAAATGCTCAAAAAATCCGTCTGTAACACTTTAACATCTGAATTAGCATAAACTTGAGCATCAGGATTCAGATCAACTAGATATTTCTCCCCCGCTTTGACTTGATTAATAAACTCGCAATACCCCCCTGCTACGTCCAAAATCTTGGCATCTGTTCTAATATATTTTTGTAAAAAAACATCAATTAAAACACGCCACAACCGAGTTTTTGATTTCAGTAACTTAGCATCAAAACGGTTAGCATAGAGTCGCTGTAGATACGCCTCAATTTCAACGAGTTGGCTGTTCATGCAAATTTATTATTTTAGAATTTAAATGGTTTCAAAGATGAAAAAAATCAGGACGGTGGCGCGTCAGGATGACGGAAATTTCTGGTAACTGGGGTTAGTGGTGATTAGGAGTTAGTTGGATTTTTAGCTACTACACCACTATCCCCAACTAAAGTGATTCCTTCTGACGCACCCTACAACGGTGGACTAAATTAACCAAAAGTGCCACTATTCCAGCCCCACATGGAGCCTTTAGCATCGGAAAATTCAATATAAATCCGCCCCGTCGGAACGCCTAATGCTTCACTAATCACTTGACAAAAGTCTTTGCTCATGCTCTTAGTTTGACTAGAACTCATGGTGCCAATACTTTTGATTTCCAAATAACAAACCGGGTCAGTTGTTCCCGCAAAGGTCATGGGAACATCACTTTCAAAAGCCGTCATAACATAGGATTCTGGTTTACCTAAATGTTGGGCTAATTTAGCCGACAAATTCTTTAACAAGGACTCCACTTGTGCCTTGTCAGGACTAGCAACAGATGATTTTATTTGCATCAATGGCATGGGAAAATGATCCTGATTTTGAACTAACTTTTAAGGGTTAACCTATCACAGTTAGGCGTAATTTTGGGGAAAAAACAGACTAACCGCCATATTGCCATCCGGTACTTTCTAGGGTTAGGGGTTCCCCTTCCCGATGAATGCCAGCCCCAATCACTTGGGCGACAAACACGGTATGATCTCCTTGTTGAACAGATCCGACTACGTTACATTCCACATACCCTAAACAGTCCGTGAGGATGGGACATCCTGTTTCTGCACCGAGGGTAAAGTCAATATCGGCTAATTTATTACCCACTCGACGCTGGGGTTTAAAAAATTTGGCGGCCACTTCTTTTTGTCCACTTTCGAGGAAGGATAAGGCAAAAACGCCGCTATTTTGAATCATGGCATGGGAGCCGGAATCTTGTCGCACACAGTTGATAATTAAGGGGGGTTCAAAGGAAGCTTGCATGACCCAACTGGCTGTAAAACCATTCATTTCTTCTCCGTCTTTCACCCCACAGACATATAAACCGTGGGGGATTTTGCGTAACATGGTTTTTTTGGCGTTTTCGTCTAGCATGGGCTGATTTTTGAGAGATACTCGCCTTAGTGTATCAAATGTTCGGCGAGGGGTTGTCAATCTTGCTCGGGAGGGAGACATTAGGGGGTAAATCCCCATAAACGCTTAATTGATTTGCTGGTTTTGTTTGGGCTAAAGTTCTGTTTAAATTTTTTAAATTCTCCGGCATCTAGCCAAATGCCATGACATTTAACACATTTTTCGTACCAGATACTGTGTTGATCAATATCTAGCATTTGTAGGAGGGGAGTGCGGCAACGGGGACAGGATAGGGGTTTAGCGGAGGGATCGTAGCGATCGCCCACCACTTCCTCCCCATCATCCAAAATCTCCGATCCCTCAATGGTCTTCAACTGTTCAGCTTCCCGAGAATCAAACCAAATGCCATGACACTGGGTACAGCGATCCACCTCAATCTCGGCATAAACCACTTGTTCCATTGATCCATTGCATTTGGGACAGCGTATGGGTTTCATGGGATTTAGGAGTGAGAGAACAACCTTAAAAACGCAGATTCGCGTAGTTTTTCTGACGATTGGAGAGAGACAAATTCAGCAAGGCCAGTCCAAAAATTAGCAAAAATAACACTAACCCAATGGTACAAGCATAGGTAATTTCAAAATTACGAAAGGCCTGTTCATACATATAAAAAACTACCGTTTTAGAACGATTGTTGGGTCCCCCTTGGGTCATGACATAAACTTCATCAAAAACTTTAGTCGCAGAAATAGCCGAAATTACAGCCACTAATACTAAATAGGGACGCATTAACGGTAAGGTAATATCCCAATGTTTTCGCCATCCCACTGAACCATCAATGGCGGCCGCTTCGTATAATTCCGCCGGAATGGCTTGCAGTCCGGCTAAATAAATCACCATATAGTAACCCAATCCTTTCCAAATGGTCACGACCATGACACTATACAGAGGTAAATTAGAATGAGGGTCTGTTAACCACAAAATACCAGACTCCCAGCCGAGGGCGCGTAAAATTTGGTTAAAAACTCCGTTAGAAGCATATAACGCATTCCACGCGATCCCAGCTACCACCATGGAAATTACTACGGGTGTAAAAAAATACATCCTAAACCAGTGAATCCCCCGGAGCTTTTGATTGACTAAAACCGCTAAAAATAGGGGCAGAAATACTAGAATCGGAACGACTCCAATCAAATACAGGAGGGTATTGCGCAAAGTCTGCCAAAAAACTGGATCTACTAGCAAACGTTCAAAATTCGCTAAACCAATCCAAGTCGGAGGGTCATTCAGCATTCGTTCATAACGGGCGAAACTGAGGGAAAATGCTTGAAAAGCTGGGAAAAAAACCGTCAGGGTTAAAATCCCTAAAGCGGGTAGCAAAAAAGCGTAAGGAATCAAAGATGATCTGAGTTTTGAAGGCGTGTCGTTCATTGAAGTTTCGTTAAAATGTATTCAGTGTAACAAAATAAAATGATCCAACTGAGTTTAATTTTAGGTAAGGGAATCGATCACAGATCACTACACCAGTTTGATAGAGCTAGTTTTAGGCTGTTTATTTTGAGGGAAAGTTTATTTTGAAGGAAAGTCTAGTTTGAGGGGAAAGTCTATTTTGAGGAAATCAGTTTCTTAAGATTTTCTAAGATTCAGATTTTTCTGATTACCTATCAGGCAAGAGAACAAAAATACTTTAAATTGAGTTGTTTAGGTTGGATTGTTCTAGGTTAGATTTTTCTGGTCTTTTTGTTCGTTGCGGTTTAAGAGTCCGAATCTTGGAGATGCCCAATCACAGATTTTCGGGCTGGGATTTTGGGGCAACAGCCAAAACCTTAAGCTCAAAAACGACTCAAACTAGACAAAACTCAAACTAAACCCTTAACGAGGAATAGTACATCCTAATCCATTGACACTTAATCAATTGGTTCTGAATGAGATAGTGACACAACTTAAGCATAATTAATTTAGGCATAATTCTGTGATGAATTCGGTTCATAGGACGTCTTCCGACCTCTTAACCCCCAATCCCCGGCATCGTGAAACCTCCAACTCAGCATCATCCCCCTTTTGTGACGCTGAGTTTGGGTTGGAACTCTTTCTCGCCTTATCTCTTCCGGTGGTAGTCGCTTCTGTGGAGGACGGGGCAATTCTCTACGCGAATGAGGGGTTTTGTAGCGTATTTGGCTTAACTCCCCAGCAGGTGATTGGTCACTGTAGCCTAGAGTTTTATTTTGAGTCGGCCGCATGGCAGGTGTTGTTTCAGGCATTGTTGCAATATCGGTCTTTGACGAACTATGAACTGAAGTTGAGGCGAATTGATGGAAAACCCCTTTGGGGGTTGGTGTCGCTGCAATTGATGGACTGGCAAGGTCGAGAAGTGGTCTTAGGGGTGTTTCAAGATATTACCTATCCTAAGCAAATTGAAAAAGCGCTACAAGAACGGCAACAGGATTTATCGAGTTTAACCCGCAATATTCCGGGGACGATTTATCGGATTCATCAGGATCCGCTGTGGACTTGTTTGTTTATCAGTGATGGCTGTACGGACTTAACTGGGTATCGACCGCGAGAGTTTACCCGACACCGTAAGCTGAGTTGGTTTGACTTAATTCATCCCGATGATCGGGAGAGGGTCAGGGAGGCGATCGAGTCGGTGAGTCCTCAAGAGAGTGCTTTGAGTTTGGAGTATCGCATTATAACCCGACAGGGCCAGCAGAAATGGGTTTGGGATCAGGGGAATGGGGTATTTTCTCAAGAGGGGGAATTGATTGCAGTGGAGGGGTTAATCACAGATATTACGCAGCGCAAGAGTCAAGAAGAGGAGGCGAATTTGCTCAATAGTCTCTGTTTGAGTATTGGGGAAGCGGAGGACTTGGATAGTGCGATCGCCACCATTCTCCTGAATATTTGCCAAGCGACGGGGTGGAACTTTGGGGAAGCTTGGGTAAGCAATGCAGACCACACCGCTTTAGAATTAAGTCCCGCTTGGTGTTGCTATAATCCCTTCAACGCAGACGCAGTAGACTGTTCTCCTCTCTTCCAGACCTTTCGCCAAGGCAGCCACAACTATCATTTTAAACCCGGTTGTGGTTTACCCGGTCGCATTTGGCTAACCAGAAAACCTTACTGGTCTTTAGATTTAAGCCAGGATGAAGGGTTTTTACGGGCCGAGATAGCCCAACGCTGTGGCTTTAAAACAGGCTTTGGGGTGCCGATTGCTGTAGAGGGTCAGATCATCGCGGTGTTGGTATTCTTTAGCCAACACATCCAACCTTGGAATCAGTATCTGGTGGATTTAGTGAGTACCTTTGCCCAAAGACCCGAAGGCATCACCCATCATCTGGGACAGTTAATGCAGCGCAAACAAATTGAGGCCCAACTTCACGCCAGTCAGCAACAACTAAGTCGTTTAGTTAATGCCATGCCGGGGATCTTTTTCCAAGCCGATCCCAATCCTCCCCATTGGTCTATGACTTATTTGAGTGAGGGCTGTTGTGAGTTAACGGGTTATACCAGTGAGGAGTTAAGTCGCCCTCATGAGAATGCTTTTGATCAGATTATCCACCCGGAGGATCGGCCGACGGTGTTGGCGGCAATTAGTGAGGGGGCAGCAGTCCAGCGCCCCTATATTGTGGAATATCGTATTAGAACGCGGTCTGGGGCGGAAAAATGGGTCTGGGAGAAAGGACATGGAATTTATGACCCTCAAGGCCAACTGTTAGGGCTAGAGGGCTTTATTACGGATATTACCGACCGGAAACAGAGTGAGGAAGCCCTACGCTCTCAAGCGAGTGAGTTACAAGCACTGTTTTCCGCCATGAGTGACACGATTTTGGTGTTTAATGCCGAGGGACGGTATTTGAAAATTGCTCGGACCAAGGCGGCGATTTTGGTTCAACCCTACGAGCATTTGTTAAACAAAACCATTCATGAAGTTTTTCCGGGGGCTGAAGCGTCTCGCTATCTGGCTCTGATTCAGGAGGCCTTAGCAACGGGGAAAACCATCCGCAATTTTGAGTATTCCCTGACCATTGAGGGGAAAGAATACTGGTTTTCGGCGAATATTTGCCCCACACCGGATCAAACGGTGGTCTGGGTATCCCGAGATATTACGGAGACGAAAGAAGCTCAAGAGAGTTTAGCTCAAGCGGAGGTTAAGTATCGGAGTATTTTTGAGAATGCCCTAGAGGGGATTTTCCAAAGTACGGCCGATGGTCATTATCTCAGTGTAAACCCGGCGTTGGCGCGAATTTATGGCTATGATTCCCCAGACCAGTTAATTGATTCCTTGACCAATATTGGCGAACAACTCTATGTTGACCGGAGACGACGACAGGAGTTTGTGCGGCAAATGCAAGAAACGGGGGCGGTCGTCGGTTTTGAGTCCCAAATTTATCGGCGCGATCGCAGCAAAGTCTGGATTTGCGAAAATGCCCGCGCTGTCTACGATGAGGCGGGTCAACTCCTCTATTATGAGGGCATGGTCGTTGATATCACCCCAGAAAAAGAGATTAAGCAAGAACTCCATCAACGGGCTTTTTATGATTCCTTGACAAATTTACCGAATCGTGCATTGTTCCGAATGCGGTTAAGTGAGGCGTTAAGGCGATCGCGCAGCGTCTCGGAACAAGAATCGCAATTAAGCGAGTCTCGGGAAGAGTTTAAATTTGCCGTACTATTTTTAGACCTGGATCGGTTTAAGGTGGTCAACGACAGTTTAGGGCATTTAGTGGGGGATGAGTTATTAAAAGCGATCGCCCGTCGATTAGAACATTGTGTGCGCGGTCATGATACTGTAGCCCGTCTCGGGGGTGATGAGTTCACCATTTTACTAGAAGATATCCACAGCATTAATATTGCCATCCAAGTCGCGGAACGCATCGAACAATCCCTCTCCTTACCCTTCCATCTCAATGGGTATCAGGTGTTTACCGGGGTAAGCATTGGCATTGTTTATAGTAGTAGCATCCCCGGTGTACAAGACCCCAAAGATACCCTTCCCATCTACTACGAACAGCCCGATGATGTGCTGCGGGATGCCGACACCGCCCTCTATCAGGCCAAAGAACGGGGCAAAGGCTGTTATCAGGTCTTCACCCCCACCATGTACCAAACAGCCATGAAACGGCTCAAATTGGAACTAGAATTACGGGAAGCCATTGAAGAGCATCATTTAGTTATTCACTATCAACCCATTGTAGATTTGACAACGGGGAACTTGCGAGGATTTGAAGCGCTGTTACGTTGGCAACATCCCCAGCGCGGGTTATTGTATCCCGATAGTTTTTTAGGTTTAGCAGAAGAAACGGGCTTAATTATCCCCATTGGGGACTGGATGCTGCGAGAAGTTTGTCAAAGTTTGAAGGTCTGGCAAGCTGAAAATACACTGAACTTCCCCTTATTTGTCAATTTAAACTGTTCTCGTAAACAATTTTTACACCCCAATTTGATTGAGCAAATTGATCAAGTGTGCCGGGAAACAAGGATTGATAGTGCTTGGTTAAGTTTGGAGGTAACAGAACGTCTCTGGACTGAAAACCGCGAGTTCACCACAGCACGCTTAGTGGAATTACAAGCCCGTCGGATTAAACTGTGTATTGATGACTTTGGGATGGGGTATTCCTGCTTGAATGATTTGCGACAGGGGGTAGTGAATACGTTAAAGATTGATCGCTCCTTTATTCGGGAGATTGAGACGAATCCCAGTAGTGTGGAAATTGCCCGGATTATCATCATGTTATCCCAGAGTTTGGGCATGGACGCGATCGCCGAAGGCATCGAAACAGAAACCCAACTGTTGAAAATTCAAGAGTTAGGCTGTTCCTTAGCCCAAGGTTATTTCTTCTCCGATGCGCTAGATGCCGCCAGTGCGAGGCGTTTAGTGGAGCAACAAGAGGCCTTCTGTCGTAATTCTGGGGTACGGTGAGTCAATAGGGTTTCGGATCTGAAGTTAAGGAAACAGGGAGAATTGAGAATTGATAATCATTAATTAATAATTGTTCCCTATTCCCTCTCTCCCCTTCACTCTTCCGAGCTTGGCAGGGTCGGTAAATCCCGATCTTGGGTAGGGCGCAACAGAATCAGGCGATCGCCCTCACGGCTGCGAGGAATCACCACCAACGACGGGCGGCGGGTTTCATCCCGTTCAGGAAGTGCCGGAAATATATAATAATCCCCATCTACATCAATCAACAACCGCCAGACGCGATTCTGGCTGGGGTTATTAATCGCCTCACCCAGCAATTGTTGATAGCTGCGATCATCACCAATCACGCGAATCCCTTGGGGATTACGGACATCATCCGGGTTCACCCCTAGGGGAAAACCATCCTCGCGCACCACCACCGTCACCACCGGGAGAGACGACGTTTCATTCACCGCATCCCGCCACGCATCGGCTTCTCCCTGCCATTGTGCCAGCCAGAAACAGCCCGCCAGCAGCCAACAAATAATCACCGTTTCATCCAGGAGCGATCGCAAAAAGCGCAGAGATTGATACTCCAACAGGGGGAACTCAAACAACGAAGCCAGGAGTTGTAGGAGTCCGCCATATAACCGCCAGAGCAGTCGTTTCCAGAAAACTTGAGGGGGTTGATCTCTGGTTGAACGGGATTTGAGAGAATGGAGGCCCCGTTTATGGATATTATCGGCTTGCTCTTGCAATCCTTGGAAGGGTTGTCCTTCCAGCAACCACAGACTGCAATAAACCCCCACCACAATCAAGGCGAGGGTGATAACCGTGTGGAGAATTGCTCGGAAACTCCCGAAAAAGACTTGAAAGGCAGCAATATAAAACGACTCTAGGGTTGACACTCCACTGCCTAAAGGCGAGTGGATTCTTTCCTCATAGACTCTTGTCTAGCCAATCAGAAATTGACCCCGACAGAACGTCTCCGAAAGCATTTTGAATCACGGGCTGTCCGACCGCGATTAATCCACGATTTCTTATAACTTGACTGGCCGCCACATCCCTATTGGTTTTATATCCACAATTAGGACAATTATGAACCCTATTTGATAGATTCTTTTTCCCTGTATGTGTATTACAATTCGGACAAATTTGGCTACTATAGTCTTTATCTACCTTGAGAAAATAGACATCCCTTTTCCAGCAGACATAAGACAAGATATTGAAAAACTGTCCAAAACCAGCATCTAAAGTATACTTGCCAAAGAGTCCTTTTGCCCAAGCTTTAAAATTGATATCCTCAACAAATATCATGCCAGCTTGGTCACACAAATGATGAGCTAATTTAAAGTGCCAATCTTTTCTAGTATCGTGAATCCTTTGATGAACTCTAGCTATTTTAGCCTGAAGTTTTTGCCAATTATTAGACCTCTTTTTCTTGTTTTTTAACCTTCTTTGCAGCGATTTAAGCTGGCCATGAAGTTGATTAAAAAACCGAGGTCTTTTGACTAATTCCCCGTCTGAAGTCGCTAGGTATGAATCCAGTCCA
>NZ_JAIHOM010000240.1 GCF_026130165.1 Spirulina subsalsa FACHB-351
CGTTGTGGTGGATGAGGGTGCTGACTCCATCGGGGGCGGGGGTGATGCTTTGGGCTTGGAGGGTGGTGGTGTAGCCCAAGGGCAGGAGGCTAAGAGCTAGGGGAATAATGTGTTTGGAGGATTGCATCGGTGTGGATAAAAAATTGATTTAACGCTGTACGGTTATTCTAAAATAAGAGATATAGAAAAATCACTATGTCTTAGTTTTTGACCGAAAAAAGTACTACCAGATCAGACTGTTTTAGAGTAGTGCATGAGTGTGGCTCGATAGTCTCAGAGGATTATCAATGATTAGGACGGGCTAAATATTTTATGAGTCTAGCGTTGTTTTTTTTCAGCAAGCCCTATATGGTTGGGTTGCGCTGTCGCTCCACCCAACCTACACTTAATTGCTATTGAACGGTAAACAATACTCATCCAAGTCCACGGGACTTAATTCCCCCTCACCCAAAACAGACTCCTCAGAAGCGGCGACATCTAGCTGAGGAGGAGCGGCACAGACTGACGGCAAAACCCCCTTCAGGTTAGAGGAGGTCATATCGTCCACTGGGTTCAACCAAATGCCTCGCAAAAGAGCAAAATCTAGGGGTATGGAAGGAGTAAATGCCGAGGGAGTAATTACCGTAGGAGTAACTACCGGAGGAGTAACTACCGGAGGAGTCACTGCCGAGGGAGTCACTGCCGGAGGAGTGACCACCGGAGGAGTATAGGCAAAATTAAACGTCACAGGGGTTAAACCCGGCACTGCTGCTAACACCGAGAAATTGCCCAAGGCCTCTGTCCCATTAAAGAAATTAATCGCCATCCCTTCCCCATTGGTTAGCACCGTCGTCCCATTGCTAAACGTTCCCGTTGCCCCATTAGCCGTAAAATTCACACTTGCTCCCACAACCGGAGCAATGCCAAAGACGGCCTCTGTTACCTTCACACTCACATCCACATTGGCAGGAAGACTGCTCACCGTTTGGTTGAGTGGAGCCACTGGGGTAATAGCCAAACCCTGCCACTCAAAAGCTCCCATATCCACTGTGCCTCCTACAATGCGCGCCCCCGGTGCGCCTCGTTGGTCTGTGGTTAAGCCTGTGGCTAGGTCGTTACTGCCCCCATTGAGGGCAGGACTATTTAACCCCAGAGCATGGGTTTGGGTGGGGCCGCCGTTGTTGGTGAGAGGAGCGAGTTTGGGGTCAACACCAACGAGGTTGCCATTTACCCCATTGGTGGGGAGTCCATTTCCGCTCATGCCCGTCGTGTTGCCAATGAGACTATGGCTAATGTTAAAGGTAGGTGTACCAGCAACACCAATATCAGGAGCAGTGGGGCTAGTATTGTTGGCAATGATGCTGTTGTGAATGGTGTGGGTTGCACCCCACAGATAAACACCTCCCCCAAGACCGTTGGCTTGGTTAAAGGCAACGGTAGAGTTGGTTAGTGTCACGGCTGGAACACTCCGAATCCCGCCCCCATTGGTTCCCGCCGAATTGCCGGAAACCGTGGAATTAATCAGCGTCACTCCTCCTAGAGAGCGAATCCCGCCACCGTCTTCATTGGCGGAATTCCCCGAAACTGTGGAGTGATTGAGGATTACCCCGCCGTCACCGTTAATCCCGCCTCCTCCCCGGTTAGCTTGATTATCAGTCACGGTGGAATAGTTCAGGGTCACTTGTCCAAAACTGTTAATTCCCGTCCCAAAATTCTCCCCAGCACCCCCTCGGATGGTCAAATATTCAAAGGTGGTCGGTGCCAATGCGTTAACGAAGAAAATACGGAATTGTGGGGCGGTTGAATCCCGCCGAATCGTGACATTTGTCCCGTCCCCCGTAATCGTCAAAGCCTGTGTAATCTCCGGCAAGGCAGTCGTTAGGACAATCTCTGTAATACCGGGAGCAAATCGAATCGTATGGGGAGCCGCTCCATCAGCATTCGCCGCCGTAATGGCAGCTTCCAGAGTAGGAGTTGCCACATCCCCCACCGTAAATGTGGCTAACCGACCCTCCCAATTTAATAAGGTGTCAGCCCTAAAGGGAGTCCCCACCTCAATACTGCCTGTCCTGTACTCTAAATCCCAATCCCCCCCATAATTCTCACTCCCCGTCGCATTGGTCGAAGCTGCCACATCCAGCCCCGTCAATGCTGCTAGACGCTGGACAAATCCCTGACCCAGTTCTCCTAATGCTGTGAAACAACTATAAATCAGTAAATCTGCCCCGGCTG
>NZ_JAIHOM010000072.1 GCF_026130165.1 Spirulina subsalsa FACHB-351
CTGACCAGACCCGCTTCTTCTGGCCCTTCTTGCCCGCCATCGCTCACCTCAAGATGTCCACTTCCGATGGTGGACATCTAGCAGGCACTCCATCACCCCGTCAGAGCGGGGAAACCGGACGGATACGGAAAAACCGCTACTCTATTCGATAGAAACAAATGGATTGAGGTGCGGAGCTATGGAGGCGACAAGGAGGCAGACACGAAATCGCGTTGTCAGTCTGATTGTTTACGCTGTTGCACTGGCTCTTATTCAATACAACGTGGTGTCATCGGGACTGATACCCAACGAGAATGCCATCTGGCTTTACAGCGGGTTCGCAAGCCTCCTGTTTGGAAGCCGTCTGCTCAATCCACACTTTACCCCACCAGCGGATGCTGCGACGAATGCCTTTATGGCCTTGGCAGCGCTAGTTGCTGGATCCTTGGTCGTGGCGCAGGGATCCATAGATGCAGTGCTTCTATGGATCCTTGTTGTCTTTTGCGCGTCGATTTGTTGCGTTTCCATCGTTGTCTTGCTTCTCCGCCCACAAATTGGGGCGGAGACACGACCACTGGTAAGACTAGCGGACAAAGCAGTTCGGGGCCTTGGTAGCCCCAATGTGATTTTCACGATCGTCATTCTCCTCTGCGTCTGGCTTTTCCACAGGACGCGCGCCGAAGAGGTGGTGGCTATACTAAGCGCATGGGCGATGATCGTTGTATTGCGACCTATCGAGTCCATAATGGGGTTTTTCGACTGGGCCGGAGAGCAATGGGAAACGCTGCGCACCGACCAGGTCATTGGGCCAATTGCGGCATATCAGTCGCCCGGAATTGTTTTGGTGCGGCAACTAGGTGACAATACCGTTCTGCGCGGCACGCCCATGGTCGTCGTGGACAACAACGGCCCATGGATGCTTGGTGTCGCACTGAATTATGTGGGGCGCGACGAAGGAAACCTGCTGCGTGTCCTGACAGTGCGTCTGCCGGGTGGATTAAAAAATAGAATGGGCAAGCTCCCAGAGTCGAGGGGCGCGGGAATGGCTGTTGCGCTCTCCGCAACGGCTGAGGAATTAGCTGATGTACCGGCCATTCAATGGATCAATCGCCTCTGCGGCGTCGTCGTAAGCGACACAAACCTCGACTACGTACTGTTCGAAGTGACCGAGGATAGGGGCTTGGCTGAAGGACGCCTAGTCGAGGCCCGCATAGGGGACCACCACGTGATTTTTCAGATCATTGACGGCTTAACCCGAGAGGAAATCGTCCAGCAGAAGAATACCTATGGGTATGCGCGGGCGAAAGCACGGAAAATCGGCAGGTGGGACGCTGATGAACGCAAGTTCTTGCCTGTGAAGTGGATTCCCCGGATCAACGCTCCCGTCTTTCTGCTTGAGGCGGATGATCATGCCGTCGCCCCCAATTCAATCGGACATTTTCCGAGCACAAACTTTGGCGTTAGCCTAAATATTTCAGAAGCGGTAACACACAACACAGCGGTCCTCGGAATTCTCGGGATCGGCAAGAGCTATCTGGCAATTGAGCTGGTAGAACGGATGATAGCCAACGGCATCAAGGTCATCTGCCTCGACCTTACCAATCAGTATGCTGATCTGCTGGCTGAGTTTATTGACCCGGATTATGAGGCGGATCGGCGGCAGGAGCTTGTCGCGGCTGGCCAAGGCGGAGTGGCACACCAAAACCAAGAACAAGGTGGCAGCCATTTGGCTTTCCGCGCGCTGGTAGCCGAACAGCTGCGCGCTTTCGTGGATCCTGCCGAGCAACGGCGGCTGCGCGTTTTCAATCCGGCCCAGTTTGAGGTTACTCGGCAGGCAGGCGGGATGTTCCAGGGCAACGCCAATATGGCTACATTGACGCCGACTGAAATAACCGCGATCATTTCCGATGCGGCTCTCACGGTCTGTCAGGAACTCGGAATGATCGACCGGGCACGTGTCTGTCTGGTCTATGAAGAAGCGCATTCTCTCGTTCCTGAATGGAATTCAGTAGTAGCCGAAGGCGACAAGGCGGCGACGGCGCGCAGCGCGCGAGCGATTCTGCAAGGGCGCAAGTACGGTTTGGGCTGCTTGCTCATCACACAGCGCACGGCAAACGTGACCAAGACAATCCTTAATCAATGTAATACGATCTTCGCCATGCGGACGTTCGACGACACCGGAAAAGAGTTTCTGTCGAACTATATTGGCAGGGACTATGCGGGCATGCTTCCCAGTCTAGAAGCGCGACACGCCGTGGTGTTTGGTAAATCTTCTTCCTGCGAGAACCCGGTTCTTGTTCGTCTTAACGACCGGCATCTTTTCCTCAACGCCTTCCGCGCTCAGTTTCCGGTACAACCGCTAATTGGCCAGGCTGCGGATCAAGCCGCGCCAAAGCCGGGAGCACTAGCAGATGAAATAGAAGATGAGATTCCATTTTAAGGTATGTTTCCAAACAAGTATCCAGCCCAGCCTGTCTCAAAGATAGCGCAAATCCTTGGGTGCTTTCCAACGCGAATTTCAGCTACGCATGAATTGGATTGGATCCATCCCCATATTGGTCTAGGAGAGAGACGATGAAGGCTGCCAGCCATAATTTTAAGGATGAAGATCACCTTCAGAAATTGTTGTTAAAGGTTATTAAGGCCGATCAACTGAGCGAACTCGTTGAGAGCACCCTTGGCGAGGATTACGATCATAGTAAGATTCAATTTCCTCAGTTCTCTATTGATCACCTCTCCCGTCGCGCTTGCATTGATGCCGGACGTCGGGTCTTACGTTCCCTTGAATTTCTCGAAGTTCTCACAGCTGACCAAAATGTATCTCTTACAAAAAATGAGATCATGCGTCCGGATATTGTATGTATAAATGCTGAGCAGCAATGCGTCGTAATGTTCGAACTTAAAGTATCGTCCGTAACAGGGCGACAGTCCTTAACTGAACTGATTGCCTATGAGCAAGAACTAAAGAACACTCTTCCATTTCTGGCAGAGTACGATGTTTGCCACGTCTTAATTTCGCCAGAGTGGTCGACTTTGATGGATCATTCCGTAGCCTCGTCAGTAACATGGTCAGGTCGTCAGATCCTTTGCCTACAGGCAGGACTCGAAAAACGTAAACTGACGCTAAAAACCAGAATCCCCGAAGCTTGGAAAATCACCGGAGCCGCTCACTTTCCTGAACTGGCAATGCCGTGCATTACCGTCTGCCTTTATGATCTCGATGCCTATACTGCGAAAGACACTGTTGATAGTGACGACAAGAAATCCAAACTCACTGACGAACTCGACAACCGGATTTGGACCGCCCTGTCCGTTATCGCGCGCGAAGGCGATCGTATTGGAGGGCACGGGTTCGCCCTGCTCTGGAAGGATACCTCTTCGATTAGCCTGACGAGCTACAATATTACAATATGTGGGGTGTCTCCGTTTGAGTTCTACAAGATGAGTCGAGAGCGGAGCACTATCCTTGCTGACGATGGACGGCTCGTAGCCGCGTTGGACCGATTTATCTATGATTCTGATCCTGACGGAGTTTCTGGTGCACTCCTCCGCGTTGCGCAGTCTGCCGATACACTGCTTCGTGAGGTTTCGGACCCGCGTTTGGAGGGCTGGAGCAACTGGGCCACGGAGCGCCGAACCTTATGTTCACGCGGCATTCCGCTGCTCTGCGAGTTTTGGGGAGCATTAGGCGACTATTCACGCGATTATGTGATGAACCCTGCGGTACGGACCCATCAGCGAAACCTTCTGCTAAACGGAACCGGTGACTGGCGAGATCCAAAGGTAGGACTGCCTTTAATCCAAAGTTTTACAAAGCCGGAGCTTTTCTATGAAGGCGAGGTAAGGTGCTCCGATGCGTTTCGCCTTGGAGTGCTTCTCGGGCTTGATCGACTCCTTAGATTGAACATTCAGCATGCTGACCTCCCTCGTTACCGTGCTCGGTATGAATGGAATCGCATCGAAATGATGGCTGCGATAGAGGAGGTTCGAATGCTCGCGAACGCTGCCTCCAACGTTGAGAGACCGGAAAACGGCTTTACCTTCATTGATGATCCACTTGCCGATGATGAGGAGGAGGCGGCGCGTTTTGTTAATTGGTTAACAAGAGATTTTTTTGGCCGGAATGTCACGGTGGTCAGGTGTTTCTTTGTAGGTTTTTTTAGTGGATTTGCCTTTGACCCTTCTCGTGGTTTATTAGACCCCGAACCCTCAGATGAGATGATCGCCCAAATGGCGGAATCGATAGCCGACTGCTCAGCGGAAATTCTTCTCACGGCTCAGATACTGGAGAAGGAAGGACCGTTACCTTTGTTGGCAGAGAATGCATACAGCGAGGCGAGGTCAGCGCTTGGGTTAAAGAAGACTTTTAAAGCCGTAGATATTTCTAGGCTTACGACACGCCAGCTTTTTCGGGCATGGCCTAAGGTCTTGTATTTATCGGACTTGGTGGTTGAGAATGTCTTCCACCAACACTTTCCACTTGCTACTGAAGGTCTCGACTGGAACTGGTTTAAACAAGGCGTCCGGGAGGCGCAATCAAGGGGTGAGGTCTCGTTCGGAGTCATCCTCCTTCCCAATGGTCAGTTTGTTACCGGTCGCACAACACCGCCAGAGATGGGCGATTTCGAAATGCACAATGATGATCCCGAGAACAAAGTGCTGTTTCTTGATAGATCGAACGGTATTGGGCTTATGAGAGTCGTCAGTTGGGCTGACCTCGAAAATGGTCAGGCTTTCGCCTCTGTGAGGGACCACTAGACAAGAATCCTTTCCACTTCATCGAGCGTTACCTCGTCTGATCGGCGATCATACAGCTGGGTTGTGCGTGTCGAGGCATGGTTTGCCATCTGCGCGGCTTTCTCCAGCGTCCCGCCGTTCTTGAGGTAAGCGGTAATGCCAGTGGCGCGGAAGGTGTGGTTGCCAACCTTGGTGGCGATGTTGGCTGCTGCAGCGCGACGGCAGATCATCTGATACGCATTTGCCTGGTGCAGGGGGGTGCGGGTCAGCGCCTGCGTACCGCGCCCGATGGTGCGAAACAGCGGCCCCTTGCGGTCATCGGCCAAGCCTGCCGCTTCGATGTAGGCGTGCAGGTAGCTTTCCAGGTTATGGTGGCAGGGCATCTCATGCCGCTTGCCGCCTTTCTCATGCAGCCGCACCCAGAGGCGGCGCTGCTGCGTATAAATGTCTTCGACCTTCATGCTGAGCGCCGCACCGATGCGGGCGAAGGAATAGACCATCAGCCCGATCAGCGCACGGTCGCGCAAGCCCGCGACGCTGGTGATGTCGATAGCGTTGAGCAGCTTGCGCGCCTCGGCAGGCTCCAGTACGGGCGTCATGCCACGGCGCACTTTGTGCGACGGGCCGCGTACTGATGCCGCCGGATTGACTGGTACGATCTGCCCCGTCACCAGCCAGTCGAACAGATGCCGGATTGCGGCAAGGCGCAGCTTAATAGTGGGCGCGGAAAGCGTCGCGGTCATTTGCTCGATATAGGTGGCGACATGCACTGGCTGCACCGCTGTCAAGGAAGGGATGCCATGCAGCTCGCACCAGCTGAAGAAGTCGCTTGTAGCACGGATATAGGCGCGGCGGGTGTTGGGGTTGCGAAGCGTCGCCGTGAAAAACTCGATGTAGCGTATGCGGGCTCGGTCATCGTCAGCGGTCAGCAGCGCGGGCAGCACAGGGTGCTGGCGGGTGGTAAGAGCAGTCATTGGCGCATACCTTGCATGTTCCATTCAGGACGGATCATGCGGATCAGCCCGGATTCAAGCCCGGCAGCGGTACTAACCGGCAGCCCGTTCCATTCCAGAGGCTCGGGAATGGCGATAAGCACCTGCACTGCTTTACCTTCAGCGAGAGACTTGGCGATTAGCCCTTTCACCCGCGCACTGGTGCGCTGACGAACATGCCCGCGCCTGTAATGCCCCATACGGGTGCGCAGTCCGGTCTGCGTCAGGCCGATATAACGAATGCGATCTTCAACAACGAATGCATAGACACCCGCATCGTTCGGAGCCCGCGTGCTCAGCTCAAATTCACCTTCCGCCAGTGGCAGCCACTCCCCCAGCAACACGAAGCCGCATTGCAACAGTAGCTCCGCCGGGACTGGCTGCGCCGCCTCCGGTTCGGCCTCGATGGCAACATTCGAACGCTCAAACCGGGCGGACTGCCTCAGACCCTCCGTAATGCCAGCATCTACGAGTACCTTGCGGACACGCTGATAACGAACATCGAGCAACCTGGCGACTTCCGTGCGGAGGTAACCGGCGCGGATCAATGCACGGATTTTGTCAGATGTCGTCTGGCAATCGCGGATCACCTGGTCAGCTGGCTGTCGCTCCATATCGCTCCCTCACTATATATGATAAAGGACATTATCATACATGGTGACGTATCCGAAGCGCGGATCCTGCGGGGGCCCTGATCACCAGCTGGCCTCTCGCCAGTCCGGAAGCCGTTCTTTTGTTCATGCTCAGGTCAGGGTGCAGGCTTCCAGATCGTTTTCATCAAAGACGGTTTCACAGACGGCATAGGGCGGGCCGTTAAACCATGATGTGTCATCATAATCCGAAATCCTGATGGCGATAATTGTCCGGGTCCCGATATCGGTGCAGCGCCAGACCCCACCATCCGTTCTGAATTCACATCCGACAAAGAAATCCGCGTGTTTCATCCGGCCAGCCCCAGAAACAGTGCCAGTGAGCGGTTCACGCTGACCATGGCAGTGTCACCGACATGCCCGAAGGCGGGGCCCGCTTTGTCAGCTTTCACGGTCATGGGCTTGTCCAGCATGATCTGGGAGGGCCTGCGCAGTCCGTTCTCCGCAGAAGGCTCCAGGGTCAGGCGCAGCAGCGGTGCATCGATGATGGTTGAGGTAAGCGGCAGGATCACGACCGATCCCAGCCCGGCAAACTGATCCGCCTGGATGATCAGGGCGGGTCGTGGTTTGCCATAGTCTCCCTGCAGGGAGACAGTCACCAGGTCCCCGCGCCTCAAGTCCAGTCATCCAGGTCAGACAGGGCGGCGTCCATGAAATCCGACAGGTCAGTATCGTGCCGGTCGGATGCCGCGACAAGGGCTGCCTGACGGCGGCATTCAGCGGCAAAGCCGGGGCGGCGTGTGTCCGGCACCCAGATCTGCACGGGCCGCAGCCCGGCGGCGCGCAAGGCGTCGCGGCGCTTCTGAACACGTTCTGAAGTCGGTGTCGGCATGATTGCGTCCTTTCGCGTTACATGTAACACAGCTGGCGGAAGATTTCAATCTGTCGACCGTACGAAAACAGTCATCTGAATGGCAGAATGAGCACCATCCCGGCACCCATGTCCTAAGGACATGGGTGCCGGGATGGTGGGTTGTTAAGAAAACGATTTCGCCAGAGACGCGCGGGCGCATCGGGCCAGAGCCCGGAGCCGGTATCACAGCGTCAGATCACGTAAGGCGTGGTTCTGGGCAACAAGATCCGGATCAGTTCGACCTTTTCCCAATACGCAGTCATTGCTCCTGGTGGTCCCGGCGGCAGCTCTCATAGGAAAACCCTTGCAGGCTTTCTGCAGCAGGACACCCATGACTCTTGCATGAGGGGGAGCGGTTTTGCATGAATGTGCCCTCGGATTCCGTGTGATCTCTTTACTTGTACTCAATATTGTACATATAAGGGAGGGGGACAAAGGAGAGTCGACATGGATGTTATGACCTACTCAGACGCACGCGCTCAGCTGAAGAGCGTCATGGACCGAGCGATCCACGACAAGCAAGAAGTCGTGGTGACGCGCAAGAAAGGTGAGTCCGTCGTGGTCGTATCCCTGGACACCTGGAACGCCGTCAACGAGACGCTGCACCTCTTGTCCACACCGAAAAACGCCTCCCGTTTGCGCGCGTCGATCGCGCAACTCGATGCTGGAAGTGGCGAAGAGCGTGAGCTGACCGAGTGAAGCTGGTTTTTTCCGATCAGGCCTGGGAAGATTATCAGTACTGGGTCAGCACCAACGACAAGGTACGTGACCGCATCAACGAGCTGATCAAGCAATGCAAGCGGACCCCTTTCAAAGGAACCGGCAAGCCGGAACCGTTGAAAGGCGATCTGACCGGCTGGTGGTCACGGCGGATTTCACAGGAAGATAGGATGGTCTACCGGGTCAGCGGATCTGGCGACAATCAGAGCCTCGAGATTGCGCAGTTGCGGTTTCACTACTGAGCAAAACTGGCTGCGATTAGACGACCCCAAGATAGTAACTACGAAACTCAGAAGGCAATCGATTTAGGGGGGCATAAAAAACTTCGCGTACAATTATTTATCATGGCAATAGCCTCACATACCGAGGAATGTCATCATATAGATCATTTATGTAGCTTTTGCTTGCGCCCCAGTCAAAGATCTGTCCGCGTATGTGCGTCATAACTCTGATTCTGGAACCGTCCCGCTGCTCTTCTATTGCAAGGGTGATCTCTCCGCCCCAAGTCCATATACTGCTATGGATTTTCGCCAGAAGAACACATCCATCAGACGCCTGCTCACCGTCTATTAAAGGCATTCCTCGTGCCGCAAGCGAGCAGGCAACAGCTGCAATCGCCTCGCCCACCTTAAACTGAAAGTCTCGCACTTCACTCTTTCCGGTTCTTATGCCTATACGATCGGCCCAACGAGGGACCACCTCACCAATAATGGGTAGAGTGGCAGTTCCAGCCCCCAACGACCCAAGTAGGGAAGAAGATGACATGAGAAAGTCTCCCGACGACATTCCAGACCGGTGGGCGCCCGCAACTCTCAAGATAGTTCCTGAAACATCAGGATGCCCAAGCACTTTCTTGAAGTCAGCACTGTTCCTCCATTGAGGCTCAGTCGACTTTATCGTGTCTGCCACTTCCGAACACTGCTGAGTCTTTTCCCCGCAAGAACTGCAGTATCTGTCATTAATTGAAAGAAGTATACGGCAACTGGGGCAGTACATCCTGTTAGCTCCATCCACTGACTTAATCGCTCCATGCTGCTTGATCTCTGTCCCGAGAAGACAACTCGAAAAAACCCGCCTCCCACAATTCGACGAGCAATCGGCCTCAACAAGACTTATGGACCATGCAAAGGCCCCAGAAAGTTGCCGGATCGGTATAGTTCGGCACGTTCGCACCAGAGCAGAAAAGCACGAGACCGGAGGCGGGGCTTGCAGGAAGAATACCTATCGGTTGCCACCACGCAAATAGGTTCTTACCCTTGCTTTTGTAGCACATCTCGCGTCGAACGCCGAGAAGCTCCTTCAGCAGCGCCTTACTAAACTCGCGGTGTTTTGCCTCTATCCCAAGGTAGATTTGATCTGGTGTTGGCCTGTCGCTCGACTTCGGCTTTACGAGCAAAATGTCCAGCTCGTGGGCGAGCCCATAGGTGGGATAGCTTATGTTCTTGTTCTGCTTCCAAGCGCTCAGAGCCGTGAACTCGATGTCGACCCAAAGCTCTGCCACGGCGTGACCCTGAGTCCGTACTTCGACATATGGCCAAGTGCTGCGCTGGATTGGGCCGCCCTTGTTCCGGAACGTCAGCGATGACCCGCCGACAAGCACAAAACTGCGGCTGGGATCCTGCGCTTTTAATTCCTGAACAGTCTGGATGACGCAAGAAAGCTCATAGGCTTTGTCATAGAGCTTCGCGCCGTCGAGCAGCCCGGTGGCGGTCGCCGAGCTGATCCCCAGCTCCTGCTGGAACGCGTGCTTTAGACGCTTGAGCGCTGTTTTAGGCGTGAGCTTGCGCTTACTCTTCGTCATTCCTCGAACTCCGGATCGTCAAAATAGCCGGTGTCCTCCCGAAGCGCGTCGACAAAGCGTTTCAGCTCAGCTATTAAGTCATCGCTACGCGGCCCGTCGAGCACGGAAACGCCTTCCTCGCCATCTGGCTTGAGCACGATCGCATCCGTGACGGGTTGCGCCCGCTCGGTCCGGACCAGCTCTGCAAACTCGTCTCGCATGCGCTTAAGGTTTTCGGCGGATCGAACAGTGAGGAACATCGAGAAGCTCTTGGCATATCGGATGACCTGCCAATGCGCGCTGTCGCGTTCTACCTCCTCTTCTTCCTCAAGCGCGGCTGTCATTGAGGCGTCCCATTCGATAAAGCCGAAGCTCACGACGACAAGCCGCAACTCGGCGAGTAGCTCCCTCCAATCATCCTCGTCGAAGTCATCGATGCCTGCCATTTTCGATCATCTGCAGCTAGGCTGCAGCTCCTTCATCTTTCGGCCGTTCGCCTTGGCAAGCACAATCAGTCTTGCAGTGATGTAAGCTTAGTGTAATCCTCCCCATGGTTAAGGGGGTGCGGAAGTAGAATTTCTTCGGCATGATTGTCTGATAAGGCTAGCGAATCAAGCGATTTTCTTGTCGAAACGGCGGTTGAAAAGTCAGCATTTGCCGTTTTTATGCGCTGAAATGAAGGATTTGGCATCTAATCAGGAGCTCAGATCATTTGGCCTCGAAGTCATTGTTAGGGCAGAGGCATCTGAAATGTCCTTTTCTGTAGTCCGCTTTCGCTTGGGTCTCTTTGGTTTTTCAGGAACTGACTCCCTCAATTTTGCAACTCGCGCGACCCTTGTCTTTTCTCGCGCGGGAAGCACCATCGAATTGAAGATAAATTCTTCAAGAATATCCATTTGCATGTCTAACTGCTCTGGTTCCGGCTGCCAGCCTCGATGTGCGGCGGCGCTTCCTGCTCCAATCAGAACTTCCAAGGCTTCTTTCTCAGAGGCTCGTATCTTTCCGCTCTCCACAAGAGCATCGAGTTTTTCGACAAATTGTAATCCCGGCTCAATCCCTAAAGCCTCAGACGCAGCATCGAACGCAGTTCTTATTCCGATAGAGGACAGAACCAAAAGTCCAGCGTCAAGAGAACGGTAAAGCTCTCCCATTGCCGTATTGAGGGAAGAGTTTTGAAATATATGTGTCCCCTCGACGCGGTAGTGCTCGAACCAGTCGGGGCGCTTTCGTTTTGCTTTGGCAGGCCAAGTTTCTATTGTTTCGACAATCTCACTGACGTGCCTTCCGTCTTCATCATAGTAGTCATAATAGGATTCGGAATCTGACGAAACCGATTGCGCAAACGGATACTCACAGCCCTTACAAACTAGGAGGTACCAGTTGGTATTCCACGAAAAATATCCATTTTCTTCAGCCCCCCCCTCTGCGTGAAAGCCTTTGATTTCGCAATTTCTTTCCCCGCCGCAGCGTCCGCAGTAGGCCTTTATCGTAGTACCCAGGACTTGCTCAGTCATGAATTTCTCACCTCACGTTGGACCGTTATGGGGCACTCATCCTTGTAAGTCACACAATCTGAAGATACCTGTGTTTTTATACAGAGACATCAGCATATTATGATGAACCCGAAACTGGCTCCGTCGCTTGATCACCGGATTTGCCGTCCCGGCAGCCTCAATCTTGATGCCGGGATCATAATATACGCTCCCTGCCGAAACCGCCGCGAGCAACAGCAGAACGTCAGTGCCTTCGCAGAGCTGCACCACCGCCCCGTAGCGGTATTCCGGCGGCGGAAACTGCATGAGTGACGGCACATAGACAGCCTTTGCATGCTTGCGGTTCCAGTGGGCGATGATGCCCCGGAAGCCCCAGGAGGCTGCTATGTTGTCATTCTGGTCGAGTAGAACGATGCCGCCATCAAGATCGGTGATCTTGCCAGTGGTTGCGTCGAAACCAGCAAGCCGCAGCATAAGACCTGTCTCTGGGTGGAAACTCCGGTTAGCAGCGTAGACGCCGCCGAAGTTGATGCGATCAGCCTTACCCGACTTGTCAGGATAGCCATAGCGGTGAAGGAACGCGGCAACACCTTCATCCCGGTACAGGCCCCCGGTCGGTTCCGGCGTCATCAGGGTGACCGGGCTCTTCGCGCGGTAGCTGGTGAAATCACTCACCCCGTATTGCTTGACCTCCCAGCCCATGAAATCGGGATCGGCATAGCCATTCGGGGAAATGCCAAGCTCAGCCTCCAGCGTGTAGCCGCCGCCGTTGCGGGCGCTGTAGGGCTCCGGCACCCCTGCCCTGCCCATCTTCTGCGATGCGATCCAGCCCCTGGCATGGATGCGCCGGAGTGCGGCCAGCAGCGCCTCTTTCGGATCGGTGCCGCCCTGCCGCAGCTTTTCCAGATCGAGGAAGACGCCGATCGCATCACAGCCGGGCGCGGCGGCGTCAAAGGCGCGGGCAACCGGATCGTCACTGGCCACGACATGGCCCAGAACGCGGCCATCCGGACAGATGCCGAAAAACAGCACCCTGCCTTCGTCACGCGATCTCATCAGGACATTCGGCGCGCGCTCTGCCCCGCGCAGGAAACCGGACATCCGCACTTCAGGGTATTTCGGGTAGAGGATCAGCTGGGCATCCGGCGCGGGCGACACGCCCTCATCATCAAGCCAGAAGAAGCGCACCATGGCCTTCGCCCTGTCACGCACGCTGCCAGCACGGTTGCTGTCGTCGCTCTCGACCTCATCATGCGGAATGATGTTCAGCGCCCCGAAGCCGCCACCCAGATAGACCTGGTTCTTTGAGTTGTCATTCGGGGCCAGCCGCTTGGCATAGAACCTGATCGCCCCATGGGCGGCCATCCGGTCAAGCAGGCGGGTGAGCGGTGTCGTCAATCCATTGGCCTTCAATGCAGAATTCCTCTGCATCAGAAGACAGCCAGCCGGTCAGTGAGTCAATGACCTGACCGGGTGGCAGACGCCCCCTGCCCTTCAGCGCGCATTCCCAGACCGCGCCGCAGCGCCAGCCAGCCGCTCTGGCCGCTGCCCAGGTTTCCGCGTCCCGTTCCCGGTTGCGTCCGATCTTGGCCCGCCAGAAGTCTTCGCGGCTTCTCGGCCAGCGGAACATCGGGCAGTCATGGCCGTGCCAGAAGCAACCATGCACCCAGAGCAGCGCCCGGTATTTCGGGAAGATCAGATCGGGCTTCCCGGGAAGGTCACGGCCCTGGAGCCGGAACCGGAAGCCGCGCGCGTGCAGACCCTTGCGGATGATTAGCTCAGGCTTCGTGTCCCGGCCCCGGATTGCCGCCATGTTGCGGCTCCGGGTGGCTGGGTCATGGACATCAGCCAACTTTGCGCAGGCCCGGCCCTTCTGTCAGCGCCAGAATATGCGGCCGCATCAGGCGGGCGACCTCGGCAAAGACCGGCACAGCGACCGAATTGCCGAACTGCTTATAGGCCTGCGTGTCCGACACAGGGATGCGGAAGCTGTCATCATAGCCCATCAGGCGCGCGCATTCGCGCGGCGTCAGACGGCGCGGATTTTTGCCCGCCCCCCTGCTGACAAGGATCTCCGAGCCGTCCTTGTAGTAGCGGGCTGAGAGCGTCCGCGAAATGCTGTCGCCATTCACCAGCCCGAAGCCAAAGCCGTTGCCCGCCGCTTTGTGCTTTGCCGCATATCCCTGCAGGTATTGCCAGAGCTTGTCGCTGAGCGTGTATTTGTCGCTGACCCGTGCATCGGGACCCACCGTGAAATGGCTTTCCGGCGCTTCTGATCCGTCCTCGGGGTGCAACACATCGCGCATGCCGCGCCCTGCCCTGCCCGGCAGCATCAGGTCATCGTAGGAAAACCCGGTGTTTTCACGAAAGCCGACCATAACGATCCGCTCGCGATGCTGCGGCACGAAATTGGCCGCATCAATGATCCTTGTGTGCAGCGTGTAGCCCAGCTCTTCGGTCAGCTTGCGCCGGATCACGTCGAAAGTGCGGCCTTTGTCATGGCTTTTGAGGTTCTTGACGTTCTCCAGCAGGAACGCTGCCGGGCGATGATGCATCAGAATGCGCAGCACGTCGAAGAACAGCGTACCCTGGGTTTCATCCTGAAACCCGTGCAGCCGCCCGAGAGCGTTCTTCTTTGAGACGCCCGCGATAGAAAACGGCTGACAGGGAAATCCCGCGACCAGAACATCATGCTCCGGAATGTCCGCAGCATCGACATCGCGGATATCGCCCGCGATTGGCCGGTTGTCAGGAAAGTTGGCGTGATAGGTCTTCTGGGCGAAAGCGTCCCACTCCGAGGTGAACACGCAGCGCCCGCCTGCGCTGTCCATCGCCTTGCGCAATCCACCAATACCAGCAAAGAGGTCGATGAAGGTGAAGGCTCCTTCAGACTGCGCACCTTTATGCGCATCGATCTGCATACGCAGCAGGTTGATGACCCCGTCCCGTGGCACTTCCTCGCCGCGCTTCCAGCGGTAGACGTGCCCTTCGGAATAGCCCAGCACTTTTGCGGCCTCTTGCACAGACCAGCCGGTCTGCTGCATCAGCATCTCAAATTCGGTCATCCTGCCCGCGCTCCTCGTCCCATGTATCTGGGAATATTTCTGACACTGTGGCGTTAGGATTCCCTAAATGCAAGAACATAATAAAAACAAATGAGCGGGCTGTGCAGATCAGACGACATGTCCTCACCGATATCAGCACAACCGAAGCTGCTGGTCGGCCAGACCAATAGATTTTAGAACTTAGCCACCGTCCCCCCCCAAGGCTGTGCTCCCATGTGGTGCAGACGCAGTTATCCGTCCTGTTCAGAACCGCCTGCCACGGGCAATTTTATTGCGACGCCACACTCCTGGGGTAGCTGAAGCGCGCCAACAACGAAGGTATAGCTATAAGAAGTTCACAAGCGCCATCTCACTTGGTAAGGTCATGTAATTTCCAGTGAAAACGGGGGCTTTATGAAGGCGTTTTCCGATCCGACACTTTTTTCCAAGCACTTCGATATTGACCCGGAGGAACTATCAAAAGCCGGGCTAATCGACCCATTTCTTGACGTAGACACGCAGCTTTTTATTGATCCAATCCTATTGGAGAAATGCGCTATTCCGCTAATTTCTGGGGAGGCGCACGCTGCCTTGCGGAGCCATTTCGGCAATGTCTTTCGGTTACTTACTATAAGCACGAAAGAAGGTGATGCGCCGTGGAAAGCTGCGCAGCGCCTTCTTGAACTTACCGAAGCACCGTTCAACGGTTTAGGCTACGGTAAGGGGGATCGTGATGGCACATCACGACCGGATGAACTGCGAGACACTATTTTGCGCACGTCTAAGGAAGTTGTGCAGCTGGGCGAAGCTGATCCTGAAATGATTTCATTAATGGGATTCTTTGAGGAAAATGTTGGCCCTGACACCATCAGCGATTTAACCTCCCGTATAATTTTTCCTCAGTTAGCTCAGATAACGAGGGGTTTCTGCCTAGCCCATAAAATTCCTGTCAGAAAGTCAGACGCTTCCCCGAATTTTGCTCTGCCCCACTTCAAGGGGCAGAGCGGACGGATGCGTGCGATGGTTCTGGTCCCTCGGGATATTGTGCGTGACCTGCCCATGGCTCGGGATTGGTCAGAAGTGTTTGCCGCGACCCAAGAAAACAAAGCCATCCGTAATCGAGTAAATGAGTTTTTGGCAAGCATAGCAAGGCCAACGGTAGCAGATCGGAAAGCAGCCCTTAGGCGTGCGGCAATGCAGTCTGATGAAGCTATGAACGAATTTGTTCGGGCAATGAAAGAAGCCGCGAAATATTACGATCCAGCTCAAGACATACTCGGATACTACAAACTTCGACAGATACTTAATTCAGATCTCAATGAGTTTCTTTCTCATAATAGGTTCGATGGCTCCAAAGGGCCGCGTGAGATCAAGCGAATCGTCATGGAGACCATTGATATGTTCAAGCATCACGTGGAAAAAGGGAATCTCTGGGAAGAATTATGGGTTGATGGCAAGCCTAAGAAGGAACGCGCGGCGCAACTTATTTACTATGCGATTGCTGATTGCTACTGCCGTGCGAACAACGTCGACATATCTCCCGAGGCCCACATGGGAGGTGGTCCAATAGACTTTAAATATTCAGTTGGATACAACGCCCGCGTTTTGGTCGAAATGAAACGATCAGGAGGGCAAGTAGTCCATGGCTACGAGAAGCAATTAGAAATTTACAAGGACGCCGCCCGTACGAACTATGGCGTCTTCGTTGTGATCGATTACGGTGATGGTTTGCGACCAAAGCTGAACGCCATTAGGAAAATCCAGAAGGCGCGGGAAGATTTAGACGAAGAAGCGTCTGAAATCATAGTTATCGACGCCTCGCCGAAGGCTTCCGCAAGCAAGCGGAAGTAGGAGGGCAGTTTAACGCCGCATTGACGTCGGAGCACTTCCGGCCCGGCATCAGCCCCCCTCTTCCGCATAACTGCCATTACTCGGCCTGCTTCCTATCATGCAGCGCCTTCGCGAGATCGCGAGAGGTGTGAAATACTGCCAGTATCGTGACCGCTTCAGAGCGAACTTCATAGACGATCAGGTAGCGCAAATCCGCGATGCTGAGTTCCCGCGTCTCAGGATGCCGTCCGGGGCGGCCCAAGGCCGAAAACTCAGGCAACTTCTCTGCCGCATTCACGATTCCCCGATACACCCTTTCAGCAGCAACGGGGTTATCCAGAGCGATGTAATCCACGATGCATTCAAGATCGCGGGCCGCAGGTTCAGCAATGACCAGGTGCTTCAACGTGACCAGCCGTGCTTTGCGGCTATTCCGGCAAAGACCTCACCCGCAGGTGCAACCTTGCCGTCGCGGGCGGCGACGATGCCGTCGCTGATCCGTTCCATCTGCCAGGCGTTGGCTTCAAGATACTGCTCAATTGCCTGATTGACGACGTAGTTGCGGGAACGGTCCATTGCGCCCGCCAAGGCGTCGATCTCGGCCACCTTGGCCGTGCGGATGGTGATTGGTTCGGATGCGGCGCGCTGCGGCATCGTGTGCTCCATTGTAATTAGATGTAGTCATACCACCATCTGGTACCTGATCCAAGCGTTCCGCCCCGGCGGCCAGATAACTCTGGGCAAGTCTGACGCCGGGAGGTGCTGCAGCGGCTATTGGACTGCAACTGCCCCCCTGCCCTGCTGATCATCCGGCTGGTCGGAACACAAAACGCAGAGATATAGGCTTTCTGGCGCTCAGATTTCCGGCCACTTTCCGACAGGCCAGTCCCGTGCTGTGTGGATCACGCGGAGGATTGCTATGGATTCACCGGTTGCACTGGCCGTAATCGCGTAAGCGATGATATATGGCAGACGCGTAACCGGTTTTTCATAAGTGCCGGTGACCCGACCTGGCCTGCCAGTCGGGATTTCCGAGAGCGCCGCAGCCGCATCTGTGATCATCTCCGAAATGCGCTGCGCTGCCGCCGGGTTTTCTGATGCTATGTAAGCGACTTGCGTCTTGAGATCGTCGAGCGCATCCCGTGACCAGATTACATTCCGCTTCACGCTTTCCTGTCCTGAGCGGCATCGATCACTGATTGGAGTTCTTGCATCGCCGCGTCATGCGAAACAACGCGATCAGCGGCGACATCTGCAAGCCCGCGCTGGATGCCGTCAATGATCTCCAGCTCACGGGCGACATAGGCTTCCACCGCCTCACTTGCGAGAAAGGACCTGCTGCGACGGGTATCTCGTGCCAGTCGTTCCAGCTTGTCCTTCACCTCGGCACTGAGGCGGATGGTCATTGTGGTGCTGGCGGGCATGGCGGGTTCCTGTGCTTATATGTGTACATTCAAGCACAATTTGGCTTGAGGAGCAATCGTGAGCACGCTTGATAGCAACATCCGCTTAAGATTCATTTTGTCGGGTGAGCTAGACTGCCCTGTTAGCAGCGCCGTGGTTGGCTTTGGAAGTATAAGCGGTCAACGTCGCCGTTGATTAACCGGATAATTTATATTATCCGGTTATTAAAAATACCAGATTAATTGGAGTAGCCATGCCTACAGTTGTCATCGCGTCCCCTAAAGGCGGAGCCGGGAAGTCCACCACGGCAGTCCTCTTAGGAACAGAGCTTGCGCACGCAGGGGCAAATGTTGTCATGTTGGACTGCGACCCGAACCAATCCCTGACTTTGTGGGCTGACCGAGCACCTCTGCCTGACCGGATAAGTGTTCTGTCGAGCGTCAGCGAATCCGACATTGTGAAAACAATCAAGCGGCATGATACAGACGGTCAGATCGTGATCGTTGACCTAGAAGGTGTGGCCAGTCGCCTTGTCTCCCGTGCGATTTCTCAGGCTGATCTTGTCATTACTCCCATGCGCGCCACCACTCTGGACGCAACAATCGGTGTACGAGCCCTGCAACTTATCGAAGAAGAAGAAGAGGCGCTGGACCGCAAGATTCCGCATGCTGTCGTCTTCACTATGACAAAGGCTATTAAATCTAAGCAACACAGCGGCATCGCTGGGTCGCTGGTGGAGCAGGGTGTTGACCTGATCAATCCACCGCTGATGGAGCGCGCCGCCTTTTCAGCGCTTTTTGAGTTTGGTGGTGACCTGCATACCATGCCTGCACAAGGCAATATGGATGGCGCAATCGAGAATGCAGCCCAGTTTGCGCAAGCTATCTATCAACGGCTGGCCGGGGAGGTGTGAGAATGACGGACAAGCCATTTAACATCGACCTTGGCCGTCTGAAGACACGCGAAAAGGACAGAAGCGCACAGGCCGTTGAAAAGACTGACAGGGCAGGTGAAGAGCTTGGCTTTGTTGCGCGTGAGCCTCAGAAGAAGCGCGGACGTAAGCCAAGCCCCCGGACCGGCCAGGTGCATGCGAAGGTCATGCCAGGCATTCCAGAGCAAATTGCCAACGAGGCGAGGCGAAGGGGTGTTCAGCAAGGGGTCATTATCGAAGAGGCTTGGGCGCTGTATAAAAACAAATCCGGTATTTAAAATTATCCGGTATTTTTTCTGCTCTGCACCCACTTCCGACAGAAACCCAAGAAAGCGGCTTCAGGATTGCGCGGTGTCTCGGGCAGCCATTGCCGCCATTCCCGCTCAAGGTAGTGAACATCATGACCGGGCGCGAGCATACGTGCGGTCTCATACACATCCGGGTCCAGTTGCGGTGCTACCGCTTGCGGCAGGATCACTTTGACGTTCTGCCGATTCGCGAAAATAACGGTATCCTCTTGCTCGTCCATTTCTATGGAGTAGTCGGGCATGTGGTCGTGCGACTGGTCTTCGCGGATGATATTCATGACCAGTCGCCGGAACTCCCGCAGCGTTGAGTTTGATCCACATTTCTTCTGAAGAAGTGACAGGCCGATCCGCCATTCCTTTTGTGCCCCACAATGTTTGCGGGCAATCTCGTAGATGCGGCGTTCGAGAGGTTTGCGAAGACGGAAATAGTCACGATGAAGGGTCAGCACTTCTTTGGACCGGATCGCATTGAACACCCAATCCGAGAGCTTTACCTCGACTTCCTGCATCCGCCCGTCACGCGTTTCTCGGACAACCTCGGCGCTTTCGATCAGCCCGAATGTCCGGAACACTTCCTGACCGCCTGTTACGATATTGGTGCTGATCCGTGTGCCAGCCAGCCGCTCCAAAGCCGCTTTGAGCTGAGCATACCCCGAACCAGCCGTATTCCGGTTGGTTGCCACAAGCATGTCAAACGCACGGAAACGAACTGCTTGCGACACTTCCTTGCCTTCGTTGATAGCGGTCATGAGCTGACTGATGCAGTAGATCAGAATATCCCGGTCATGGACCGTAGCCAACCCGTTCACAGAAGGCTTGATCGCAATCTTGATACCATTGTGCTCGTACTCACGAACGCGCGTATCCGGCTTGGTCGAAAGCGAAAATATCGGATGCTCCATCGAGGCCATGTCAGCCTTAGGAACAGCATCAAAAATATCGCAGACGAAGAAATCGCCTTGCGGATACCTGTCGGGCAAGAGGGGGGAGCGGTTGATCGTGCTCTCGTCAGACAAAGCAAAATCCTTTCGTACTTTCACACACAGTAGGGCTGGATTAGAAAGAAGTCACGGTGATTCGTACTTTCACACACAGCGGGAGAGCTTTCGTACTTTTACCCACGTTCTTTCGTACTTTTACACACACTCTTTCGTACTTTCACACACGGGGGTATCGGAATACCCTTTATTTATCAAAATCTTACGGGCCATTTTTTTGGCTTAACACATACTTTAACACCTATTTAACACTCAGGCCTGTGGATAACTCCGGATTCCATGTCCTTTTCCTGATCATCGGAACAGCACACAGGCCGGACTGCCGGAGGCAGGCGTCAGCATCTGACCACCGATGATGCGACAGGCCGGAGTGCTGTGAGCTGCGACGCGGGGCAGGGCAACACCCAGAGCAAGCGCCAGGACCAGCCCGAAGATTGCTATGAACTGAAGGCGCCGCTTCCAGCGTTCCACATCATGCTTTTCGCTTTGAATTCGTATGAGCAGGTTTCTGCGGACCTGATCATGATCGCTTTCAAGCGTTCCGAGACGGCGGATTTCTTCACCCAACAGTCGCACCATCCCGGCCTGCGCATTCACAGAGGCTGCAAAGGTTCCTCTGATATGTGTGTTGATCTGTTCCGCAAACATCTCCGGATCGGTCTGGGCGCGGGCCGCAAACGCAGCCTGCCGGGTTTCAGCGGCGGTCTTGGCCATGCGGTCTATGGCCTGTGTCTGGCTGTCCATCCGGTCCGAGACGCTGGCAACAACTGTGCTGAGAAGATCGAGGGTTTCGCGCAGATCGGTGTCGGAGAGGGCAGGGGCGGCGTATTGGTCCGGCATTGTGTTTTATCTGTCCTGTTCTGGTCAGCGGGGCTGAGGCGTGTAGAGGGTGTTGAATTCACGGTCTGCGAAGAAGCGCAGCTTGCGGGCCGCGATCATGGGCTGGCCCTGTATCCGCAGGAGCTGCATGTCAGCGGGGATCTGCATGATCTCATCCGGGGTCATCAGATCGCGCGCAGTGACATTGCTGGTGACGGATGGCATATCGCCCGGCTTGTAGCTCTGGCTGTGATATCCGGTGGTTTCCTGCCCGATCATCTGGCTGAGCCATTTTGCCGTCTCGAAATCATTCACCCCGAAGGTCTGCAACACCCCGGCATTGGCGATGAAGGTATTGGCCCGCGCGCCGTAGAGGTCTCTGAGTTGGCTCATATCCTGCAGGATCGGCCAGAGTTGCAGCCCATAGCCTGCCATCAGCCCCATAGCGCGCTCCACAGCTTCCAGACGGCCCAAGGCGGCAAACTCGTCCAGCAGGAACAGCGTGGGGGCTGACAGGCGCTCAGCGGCGCTCTGAGCGGCCTCTGCGTCGCGGGCTATATCCTGCAATGCCTGCGCCACCAACAGCCTCAGCCAGCGGCTATAGGCGTCCAGACGGTTGGGCGGCAGCACCAGAAACACCGATGTGACCTCATGGCGGAGCGTCGCGAAGCGGAAATCCGAGCGCGCGGTCACTGTCGCGATCCGGGGACTATCCAGAAAATGCGTGTGGCGCTGCGCCGAGGACATGACCGAGGCGGCTTCCCGGTCGGCCTTGCCAAGGAAACGGTTGGCCGCGCGGGCGATCAGACCGCCCGCAGCCTCACTGTCCTGCATCAGCTCCAGCAGCGTGCGGAATTTCTCAGGCGGCAGGGTCAGATATTCCCGCACGGTGGCCAGCGTCCTGCGCCCGTGATCCTCATGGGCGACTGCGAACATGATCAACCCGGAGAGCAGGGCTTTGGCTTCCTCATTCCAATGCGCTTCCGAGACCTGTCCGGGCGGGTCCATGACCAGCGCTTCAGCCAGAGAGGCCGCATCCTCGCCCAGATCGGGGCTGGTGGCGGACAGCAGATCGAGCGGGTTATAGGCCGCAGAGGGCAGGCCGGTGACGCCGAACGGATCGAGGATATGAACCCGGCCAAAGCGCTGCCGTGCCGCGCCTGCGATCCGGGCATTCTCACCTTTGGGATCGATCACCAGAACCGAGCGATCTGCGGTCAGCAGATTGGGGATTACAGTGCCCACACCTTTCCCGGCCCGCGTGGGGGCGAGGGTCAGAAGATGCGCAGGCCCGTCATAGCGCAGCAGTTTGCCAGAGCCGGTATCGCGCCCGATCAGAAGCCCGTCGCCACCTTGCCAGAGGGCGCGCTCGCGTCGGGAGGCAAAGCGCGCCGATCCATGGCTGTCCGGGGGGCCCTTCTGCCACCAGAGGCTGATCCCGGTGCGTTCTGTCCAGTCACGCAGGGCCAGCAGAGCGCCCAGCACCATCAGCGGGATCAGCACCAGTGAATGTGATCCGCGCGTGCCGGGTGGCTCATTCCAGATCCCGAAGATCAGAAAGGTCGAAACGGTCGTGCTGATGATCAGGCTGATAAAGATCCAGACCAGCAGCCAGGCAGTGAGGTAGGGCGCGGCCAGCAACAGCTGCACAGCCCACAGGCCCCACCTGCAGAGGGAGATAAGTTTTTGCACGGGGGAAACTCCGGCGGCAAAGATTAGTGCGGGGAATTAGCTGGGCCGGAGAGACCTGGCTGCGATATCAGGAATGGCAGCCGGGCTGTCAGACAGTGTTGTCGGAACCAGTATCCGGGGCAGGGGAGACGGATGCCGTTCTGACATCCCATCCCTCAAATGCTTTGCGGTCCTGATCGCGGGGAAGGTTGCGCAGCAGCCGTTCTATCATCGCAGCGGCATTGGAATCCCGCTCTGCCAGATCAACCAGCGCGCCCCCGAGAATGACCTTGCGTCTTGTATCGAGTTTGCGCGCCTTGGTGGCTTCGCGGTTCTTCAGCGCGAGCAGGCGGGCTTTGGCCTGAGCGTAGCGCTTCTCGGCCCGTTCCAGTTCAGTCTCGGGGGCTTTGGCGGTGTTGGTATCTGCAGAGGTCACAAAATATTCCGGGGGTTAGAGCAATGCTGAAATACAACCTTGAGTTGCTAAGCGCCCGTTTAGCGTGTACCCGTAGGACTGTAAAGGACAAGGGCGCACTTATGCAAACTTCCGCTCACCTTCGGTTCGGCTCCAGTTTGCGTGCGGTCTCACCGGGGGCAAAGCCCCCCGCCGACGGCGTCCCCGTCCGGCGCGTTGCACCGGATCAGGAAGTGCGTCCCGCCTTCCCGAACCCATCCCGGCCAACTTGCGCAGTTGGATGGCGTGCCGGACCTGCCGCTGGTCTTATCGGAACCTCTCCCCGGTGCGGGGCGGTTCCGCGAGACCAGTGGCAGATCCGGGTTTGCCGCGGTGCCCTTGTCCGGCAAACAGCAGCCCCGTTTCCGCATTCCGCGCGTTGCCTCCCTGGCGCGCGGGATACGGGCGGTGCGGCTGCAAAGCGCAGGACGGGGTCTCTGGCCGACGCCCACGTCCCTGCGCTTTCCCTTCCCGGTCTGACCTCTCCGCGTGCTGCGGCGGATCGGTCAGACCGGGAAGGGTGTGACGCGCTCGATTGCGAGTGCGCGCGCGGCGTTTGTCTGTCTTCGCGGCGGTGAGTGCGTGGCCTCGTATCACCTCTCGGTCAAGACGATCAAACGCAGTGCAGGACGCTCTGCCACGGCAGCGTCAGCTTATCGCAGCGCCTCGACTGTTTCCTGCGAGCGCGAAGGTCGGGTGCATGACTACACCGCGAAGCAAGGCGTGCGTGAGAGCTTCATTCTGACCCCGCCTGATGCGCCCGACTGGGCGCAGGACAGATCAGCGCTCTGGAACGCGGCCGAGGCGCGCGAGACCCGCAGCAATTCTGTGACCGCCCGTGAATGGGAGGTGGCATTGCCATCAGAGATTTCTGATCATGCGCGGGCAGAGATCGTGCGGGAGTTTGCACAGGTGCTGGTGGATCGCTACCGCGTGGCAGTGGATGTGGCGATCCATGCGCCGCATCGCGAGGGCGATCAGCGCAATCATCATGCGCATATCATGACCACGACCCGGAAGCTGGAAGCCACGGGCCTGACCGACAAGACCCGCGTGCTCGATGTCGCGAAAACCGGGGGTGTCGAGATCGAGCAGATGCGCGGTGTCTGGGCCGAGCTGCAGAACCGGGCGCTGGAGCGGGCAGGGGAGGTGGAGCGGGTTGATCACCGCTCGCTGGAGGTGCAGCGCAGCGCGGCTTTATCGCGCGGGGAGGCGCAGCGGGCCGAAGAGCTGGACCGCGCGCCCGAGGTCAAGCTCGGACCTGCGGCCAATGCCATCGAGCGCCGGGCAATGCGCGAGGCACATGAAGAGCAGCGGGAGTATGTGCCGCAGACGGAACGCGGGGCCGTGGTGCATGCTGCCCGCCAGGCGCGCGCCGCGTTCGCGGAAATGCGCGAGCGGCTGGGCGCTGTGCGCGATGCCTATAGCGCCGCCCGCGAACAGGGGCAGGACCGGGTCACGGCCGGGCTGGCCGCGCTCAGAGCAGCGGCAGAGCGGCAGCGTGGGAGTGTGGCAGAGGACGAGGGCAGGGACAGCGTGAAGGACCGGCTGGCGCAGATCGTCGGGCGGGGCGGCCCAGAGCGCGACACGGTGGACGGGACTGGCGCAGACAGGACGGACCGGCAGGGCAGCCGGGATATCCGCGACCGGCTCAGTGAGGCGCTCGGGCGCGTCAAGCCAGCTGCGCGGGAGGAACAGGAGCGCAGCGCCGGGAATGAGCAGGACGTGGCCAAAGAGCGCGACCGGGACAGGGGGACCGACCATGGCGAAGGCTGGGGGTGGTAGGGCTACCTGACAGAGCCCGGTTAACGAAGACGAAGACGACTATGACTCCACGGAAAAACGTATCCGTCCGGTTTCCCCGCTCTGACGGGGTGATGGAGTGCCTGCTAGATGTCCACCATCGGAAGTGGACATCTTGAGGTGAGCGATGGCGGGCAAGAAGGGCCAGAAGAAGCGGGTCTGGTCAG
>NZ_JAIHOM010000241.1 GCF_026130165.1 Spirulina subsalsa FACHB-351
AACCCTTTTTTGCAGTTGTCATAGAAACGTGAAATGGCAAACCAAGCTCTTTCGGCACTAGCTTGACGAGCCATAGAGTTAAGGTTACTGACAAACGGAGTATCTTTACTCAACGTTGTTACAAATTTGCAAAAAGAAGCATAATTGACCTTATCTTCTCTTTTGGAATCCATCCAGAGTCTAAGACATTTATTCCGAATGAACTGTCCTATTCTAATAGCTTCTAGGATAGCTACTTGTTGTTTTGGTTTAGCTTTAACCTTAAACTCCATGACTCGCATTGACTCGACCTCTCAATGTGTTATGTTATCATTATATCATCTCACCGTACAAGCTGCCAATAGTTATGGAAGCCAATTACTCTAAGACCCGCAGGGCTACGTTTAATCTTACTGTTCATATTGTGTTGGTGACTAAATATCGGAGAAAAGTATTCCCGAAAGAACATTTAGAGTTCTTATTAAAAAATCTGTGGAGAGCCAAGACTCTCCAGAGTATTAATTGTGCTTCGCTGTTTCTATATTGGTTGGCTTTTCATCTCATCGGTGAAACCGAGAGCCTTCAAGCCAACATTTAAGGTAAATCGAAGGAAGAAAAGTTAGTGAAGCAAAAAAGGAGTGCTGGTTAGACACTCCTTTCTATTCTACGTTCAAACTAAGGACAAAAGCGCTCAAGGACAAGTTGATTCAACCGAATAGGAAAACGCCACTTGATCCACAGAAACCTGTTGCACCACGGGGCAAAAACCTAACCACCGTTGAGACAGTTGGGCGAACTGCTCGGGGTCACCACTAACATAAAACTCTGTGGGTGCAGCCGGAACCTCACTCTTTAAACCCAGTAGCTCTAACTCCTGCTCCGCCGCCTGAGCTACATATTGCGCCGGATTCACTAAACGCACTGTGGGAGGGAGGATCTGACGAATGACAGGGGCTAAATGGGGGTAATGGGTACAACCGTAAATTAGGGTGTCAATCTCTTGCTCCATTAAAGGCTGGAGATAATTGTAGGCGACTTGGTGGGTGTAGGGGTCATGAATGCGCCCGGCTTCAATTAACGGCACAAACTCAGGACAGCCGACTTGCCAGACTGTAACATCCTGCTTAATTTCTAAAATCGCCCGATGGTAGGCTTGGCTGGTGACGGTGGCAGGGGTGGCAATTACGCCGACTCGTTGCCCTTGGCGGATGGCTGCCTTGGCGGCGGGTAGAATTAAACCCAAAATAGGAAAGGGAAATTCTCGCCGCACTTCTTCTAAAGCTAAGGCTGAACTGGTATTACAGGCCATGATCACCATTTTGACCCGGTGACTTGCCATCCAAATCAGAATTTCTCGCACAAATTGCAAAATCTCAGCCTTGCTGCGGATTCCGTAGGGAAGCCGTGCGGTATCTCCAAAATACAGAATCGATTCATGAGGTAACTGTTGAGTGAGTTCCTTGAGAACTGTCAGCCCCCCAACACCACTATCAAATACACCAATCCGGTTCAACGGAGCGTCTTTCATTCTCCAATCCTTAGTTAACAAATCGGTGAAGGCTCACCTGTGTTCCATAAAGTATATCTACTCAAAGCCGATTTTGCTGTAAGTAGAGTAAAATGCCCCGGGCGATCGCCTCTGCCATTTGATTGCGGAAGTTGGGATCTGCCAACCGAGGCGCGTCTAAATTGCCCGTTACAAACCCCACTTCAACTAAAGCTGAAGGCATGGAGGTATTACGCAAAACGTAAAAGCGGGCTTGTTTCACCCCTCGATTGCCAATACTAATGCTTTGCAAAATGCTGTTTTGAATACTGCTCGCTAGACGCTGACCCGCGCTATTGAAAAAAAACGTCTCCACCCCATTCACATCAGGACGACTCATGCTGATGGCGTTGGCATGGATACTGACAAAGATGGTCGCTCTTGCTCGGTTGGCCATTTGCGCTCGACCCGCTAAGGTGACAAAACGATCATCGGAGCGGGTCATAATCACCCTCACGCCTTGCTGTTCAAGTAATTGCGCCACCCGCAGGGAAATGGGCAACACGACATCTTTTTCCCGTAAGCCGCCAATGCCAACCGCTCCGGGATCTCGTCCGCCGTGACCGGGGTCTAACATGACCACGGCGCGGGTATTGGGAACTTGGGGGAGGGGGCGGCTGGGTTGTCCGGCTGGGGGTAAGGTGGGG
>NZ_JAIHOM010000073.1 GCF_026130165.1 Spirulina subsalsa FACHB-351
GCGAACTTAAATTCTTTGGCTAAAACCGCACAATACTTATTGAGAGAATATTTATCTATTTTATCCTCTGGTTTAGCATCCATCCAAAGTCTTAAAGCTTTGTTTCTGATGAATTGAACTGTGCGAATGGCATCATCAATGGCAGTAGACTGATTTGGTTTTAATACTGCTTTCATTTCCAAGACAATCATTGTTTATCGACCTCAAACAACTAGATGTATATTAACATATACAGCACAAATTGTCATGCTAAGAGTGATCCCTGAGCCTTAGCTAAAGAGTCGTGCTTCGCTGTTTCTATACTGGTCGGGTTTCATCCCGTCGGTAAAACCGAGGGTCTTCACCCGACATTGCAGATAAACTCAACCACCTGCTCTAAACCTTCCTGCGTTTTGAGATTTGTAAAAACAAAAGGCTTATCGCCCCGCATCTTCTTGGCATCCCGTTCCATTACCCCCAAATCCGCCCCCACCAAAGGCGCAAGATCAATTTTATTAATCACCAACAGATCAGACTTCGTAATCCCTGGCCCCCCTTTACGCGGGATTTTATCCCCGGCCGCCACATCAATCACATAGAGCGTTAAATCCACCAATTCTGGGCTAAACGTTGCCGCTAAATTATCCCCCCCACTTTCCAAAAACACCAAATCCAGAGGCTGAAAACGCTGTTCTAACTCCTCAATCGCCGCCAAATTCATCGAAGCATCCTCTCGAATAGCCGTATGAGGACAGCCCCCCGTTTCGACCCCTAAAATCCGCTCATCGGCCAAAGCACCCGCCCGCACTAAAAACTGAGCATCTTCCTGAGTATAAATATCATTCGTCACTACCGCCATTTGATAAGAGTCCCGCAACTTTTTACACAAAGCCTCTAATAAGGCCGTTTTACCTGACCCCACCGGCCCAGCAATCCCCACCCGAAAAGCACTCTTGACTGTCATTTCCTGATACTCCTTTGTCCTCGCTTCACGACTAAATCACCTGTGTTCCTTATAGTAGCCCCGCCAGAATAGAGGATACAGTGCCTTATTGAGATTTGTTGATTTGGTGACAATCCCCGGTCCCCAATTTCCTGTAGCCTAGGCAAAATATTATCAAGTTTTGCAATTTGGATCATGCTACAACCCGAACTCTCAGAACAAGTCGAGAAAAGCGAAGACTATCCCCTCAGTCCTGTGCCTCGGGAGAGTCGCAAAAGCTTAATTTCCCTCGCTCCCCTCTTGATTGGCTTTACCCTCTACTCCGGCACCCTGTTTGCTGGGGGATTAGTCGGGCCAGCTTTTCGGTTTTTCCCAGACTTACTACTGGTGATTTTACTCGGCAACCTTATCTTAGGTACTTATTCGGCATTTTTGGGTTATATTGCCGGAAAAACGGGGTTAAATACCGTTTTGATGGCTCGCTTCAGTTTTGGTAATTTAGGCTCTCGTTGGGTTGATTTTATCTTAGGCTTTACTCAAATTGGTTGGTATGCTTGGGGTTCAGGTTTAATTGCTGATTTATTAAATCAACTGGTGGGTTTTCCCAAATCCCTCAACTGGCTGTTAATTCTCCTCGTCACTTACGGATTTTGTGTGACGGCTTATATTGGGTATAAAGGGTTAGATTGGTTAAGTCGGATTGCCGTCCCTGCTATGGTGATTTTGATGGTGTGGAGTTTAACCATTGCTACCCAAGATGTTGGGGGATGGGGTGGGATGCAAAATCTTGTCCCGAGTGGAGAACTTCCCCTGAGTGCAGCCATCACGATAATCGTCGGGACTTTCGTCTCTGGTGGCACACAAGCCACGAATTGGAGTCGTTTTGCCAATTCGGGCAAAATCGGAGGTTTAGCCACCTTTATGGCTTTTTTCTTGGGGAATGGGTTTTTAATTTTCAGTGGCGCTTACTGTGCGTTAGCCTATAATCAGGCGGATATTGTGCAGGTTATGGCACAGCAAGGGTTATTAATGGGAGGAATTTTGCTCTTTTTCCTGAATATGTGGACGACTCAGGACAATACCATTTATGCTTTTTCTGTGGCCGGATGTCATGCGTTCCGCACGGAAAAACGCCATTTAATGGTACTGGGAGGAGCAACTTTTGCGTTGGCGTTAACCTTTGGCGGCATTTACGGCAGTGAACAGTTTATTAATTTTCTGCTGTTGTTAGGCACATTTATCCCGCCCATTGGTGGGGTAATTATTGCAGATTTTTGGCTCAATCATAGAGCAGGATTCCCCAGTTTAACCACGCCTCAAGTGGCGTGGAATATGTCGGGAATTACGGCTTATATTTTAGCGTCTGCACTGGCTTATTTTACGCCGGGAATTAAGCCAGTTTACGGAATTTTGGCGGCTATAGTTTTATATTTTGTTTTGAACAGAATCAAACCCATTATAACATCAAAAACTTGACTATTGCAATGGAGCAAAAAATCAAAAAAATACCTTTTCGTCTCATCCTGATTATCCCTTTTTTGCTGCAAGTTATTGTTGTGGTGGGGTTAACAGGATGGTTTTCTATTCGCAATGGAAAAAGAGCCATTGATGATCTCGCCCACGAGTTAAGAGAAGCGACAACGGCTCGCTTGGAGGAGCAACTCCAGCGCTATACTATGACTCCTGTTTTAATTAATCAACTGAATGCAAATGCTCCGGAGTTGTTAAGCATTCAGGCGGAGGATGTAGCAGGGGATGCCATTCACTTACAAGAACGTTATTTTTTACGGCAAATCCAATCCTTTGACTCGATTAGTGCTACCTATTTTTGTGGTGTTGAAGGGTTTTGTGCTGGGGCAAAACGCACAACAGATAATGCTTTACAGATATTGCGGCGAGATTTAGAATCCGATCGCTTAAAAGTCTATGAGGTGCCGGATCTTGCGGCGAATAAATTAGGGTTATTGGTGGAAGATAATCCGGGGTTTTATCCAAAAACTCGACCTTGGTATAAGGCAACATTGCGAGCGCAAAGCCCGATCTGGAGTGAGATTTATTCGGATTTTATGGGGCGAGGTTTAGCGATTACGGCGACCCATCCAGTTTATGATCAGGAAAATGAGTTTAAAGGGGTTCTCGGAACGTCTTTTTTGCTTTTAAGGATGAATGAGTCTCTGCGTAACTGGAGGACGGAAAATGAAGTCGAGATGTTTATTATAGAACGTTCTGGGCGCTTGGTGGCGACTTCTACTCCTGACCCAATTTTTCAGGTGCGACAGAATCGAACTCAGCGCATTTTGGCGGCAGACAGTGATAATCCTGTGATTCAAGAAACGGCTAAAAAAATCAAGAGCTATTTTAAGGATTGGGATGAGATTGAAGGGTCTAAGTCTCTCGATTTTTTGGTAAGAGAAAAGCGCCATTTTGTCCAGGTGACATCGTTAGAAAATCGTCAAGGTTTGGATTGGTTAATGGTGGTGATTGTTTCTGAAGATAATTTTCTGGACAATGTTGAAAATAATCGCCGCAATACGATTTTATTATGTTTGGCGGCGTTGGTGCTGTCGGGGGGGGCGGGGTTCGTGACGACGGGGTGGCTGACTCGTCCGATTTTACTTAAGGAATATTCTCGCCGCTTGGAACAAACGGTGGCGGAACGAACGGAGAAGTTACAGCAGGAAATTCGCGATCGCACTCTAGCAGAATTGGCCTTGCGTAACTCGGAGGAAAAGTTCTCGAAGGCTTTTTGTTCTAGTCCCAGTGCGATGGGAATTAGTACCCTCAAAGATGGGCATTTATTGGAAGTTAATGATAGTTATGAGCAGATGACGGGCTATGATCGGGAGGAGATTTTAGGTAAAAATCCCCTAGATTTGGATCTGTGGGTAGATCTGGCGGATCGAGATTGGATTGTTCAAGAATTAGAGCAGGTGGGGATTGTTCGCAACTATGAAACAGCCTATCGTCGGAAATCTGGGGAAATTCGCACGGCTTTGGTGTCGGCGGAATTAATTGATTTAAATGGGGAAACCTGTGTTTTAGTCACGTCTAGCGATATTACGGAACGTAAGCAGGCGGAGGCTAATTTACATAAACAATACAATCGTATTGTTTTGTTGAATAGTATTACGGAGGAGTTGCGTTCGAGTTTGGATGTACGGCAGATTTTCCAGAAAGCTGCCGCTCAAATGGGGGGGGTATTCCACGTCAATCACTGTCTGATTTACACCTATGAGGCTGATCCTGAGCCGAAAATCTCTTGTGTGGCGGAGTATGTGGCTGGGGGATCTCCGGGGGCTTTTCCCCCTGAAATCCCCCTAGAGAATAATGCGGTGATGACGTGGGTGTTGGCGGAGGATCGGGTGTTGGCGGTTTCTCAGGTGGGGGAAGATGAACGTTTTGCCTGTTGGCAGGAGATGATCGACGGGCTGCATATTGAGTCGATGTTGTTGATTCGGACGTCTTATCAAGGCAAGCCTAACGGGGTGATTCGGCTGGAACAGTGCTATACTGCCCGGGAGTGGACGGAGGATGAGATTGAGTTGTTGACTACGGTAGCCGCTCAGTTAGGAATTGCGATCGCTCAAGCTCAACTGCTCGAACAGGAACAACAACAACGGGTAGAATTAACGCTCCAAAATGCGGCCCTTGAACAAGCTAAAGAACAGGCAGAAATTGCCAATCGTACAAAGAGCGAATTTCTCGCCCAAATGAGTCACGAGTTACGGACTCCCCTCAATGCTATTTTAGGCTTTAGTCAACTCATGGCGCGCAATCCGGCCTTGAGTCATGGGGCGAAGGAAATTGCTATTATTAATCGCAGTGGAGAACATTTATTAGAGTTAATTAACGACATTCTGGAAATGTCGAAAATTGAGGCGGGTAAAGTCTCTTTTAATCCTGCCCCTTTTGATTTGTATGAGCTTTTAGGGGCGTTGGAAGAGATGTTTTTCTTAAAAGCTCAATCCAAGGGCTTAGAACTCGTTTTTGAGCGATTTCCTAATGTTCCTCAGTATATCAAAACTGATGAACCCAAACTGCGTCAAGTGTTAATTAATTTATTAAGTAATGCCATTAAATTTACTGAAAAAGGAAAAGTTGTAGTATCGGTAACAACTCAAGAAGCCCACAGGGAAAAGATTGTAGATGTTTGTGAAACTGTCCTGATTCAATTTGCCATTGAAGATACAGGCTTTGGCATTTCTCCCCTAGAAATCCCGAGTTTGTTTGACCCTTTTACACAAACTCAATCGGGTCAAACATCAAATCAAGGGACAGGTTTAGGACTGCCCATTAGTCGAAAATTTGTCCAGATGATGGGGGGAGAAATTTTTGTTAAAAGTGTGTTAGGAGAGGGCAGTTGTTTTGAATTTACGATTCAAGTTGAAGCCGTTGCCCGTGATGAGGTTGCCCCACCCCAACAGCAGCGCGTGGTGGTGAAACTCGCCCCAAATCAACCGACTTATCGCCTTTTAGTGGTGGATGATATTGAAGAAAATCGCTTGTTATTAAGGCATCTGTTAGAAGAAGTTGGGTTTGAGGTTTGGGAGGCAGAAAATGGACAAGAAGCAATTACAAAATGGCAAGACTATCACCCGGATTTGATTTGGATGGATATGCGAATGCCTGTGATGGATGGTTATGAGGCAACGCGGCAGATTCGGGAAAAAGAACAAGCACAACATCTAACCCCGACGAAGATTATTGCTATTACAGCTAGTGCTTTAGAGGAGGAAAAAGCGGACATTTTAGCGGCTGGGTGTGATGATGTGGTACGGAAACCTTTCCGGGAAAATAGTCTCTGGGATACCTTAAAAGAATATTTGGGGGTGTCCTATTGTTATGGGGAAAAAGAGGGGATTCCTTTAGAAGAAACTTTTGCGGTTTCTTCGAGTTTGACATTAGAAGCGAATGCGCTTAAGATTATGCCCGCACAATGGCTGCGTGACTTACATCAATTTGCCATGATGGGTGATGATTTAGCCGTTCTAGATTTAGTGGAACAAATCCCGCCAGAACATCAGGAATTAATTACTATACTTCGGGAGTTAGCGGATAATTTTCGTCTGGATCAAATTACAGATATTACAATGGAGTTTGAGTCTTTGGAAAATCCTAAAGAAGTGGTTTGAATTTTTGGAGTCGCTCGGTTTTGCCGTTTAGACTGTCTGCCAGACAAGCCCTGAATCTATTATCACTAAATAACAGGAAGACAATGGAGCATTATCTACCGGATATTTTGATTGTGGATGATACACCGGATAACTTACGTCTGTTATCGACGATGTTATTGGAATCCGGGTATAAAGTGCGGAAGGCGATTAATGGGGAACGGGCATTACAAGCGGTGACGGCGAGATGTCCTGATTTGATTTTATTGGATATTCGGATGCCGGATATGACGGGCTATGAGGTATGTCAAGCTTTGAAAGATAATCCCGCAACGCGCAAAATTCCGATTATTTTTATTAGTGCTTTAGATGCTCCGATGGATAAGGTGTTAGCTTTTGATGTGGGGGGGGTGGATTATATTAGTAAACCGTTTCATGTGGCGGAGGTTTTGGCGCGGGTAGAAAGTCATTTAAAAATTCGTTTGTTGCAGCAACAATTAGAGGAACAAAATGCCAAACTGGAACGGGAGGTGGAGGTACGTCGGAAAACGGAGGATGCGTTACGGGTATATCTCCATGCGGTGTCCCATGATTTAAGAAATCCGGTGATTGGGACGAATATGGTGTTAAATCGTTTGTTGGAGTCCCATCGGGATGAGGCACAATTGACTGTAGCTAGGGCATTGGTGGAACGAATGGCTACGAGTTGCGATCGCCAGTTAAACTTAATCAACTCCCTCCTCGATACCCGAGAGTTTGATATACAAGGCATTACCCTAGATTGTCAGTCTCTCAATTTTTATCAACTGACTCAGGATTTTATCGCCGACTGGCAGCCCATTCTAGAGAAAAATCAAGTCACCCTTGCCTACCAAATCCCCCCCGACTTACCCCCAGTGTGGGCGGATGCTAACAAAATTTGGCGCGTTTTAGAAAACCTCACCGCTAACGCCCTCAAACATAATCCTTCTGGTAGTCGTATCACCCTAAAAGCCGAACTTTCCCTCTCTGCCCAGTGCTTACGCTGTTCTGTGATCGATAATGGGGTAGGCATTCCCCCGGAAATCTGTCAGGGGATTTTTGAACTCTATAAACGGGGGGAATCTTTGCGACGCACAGGAGGGTTAGGATTAGGTTTATATCTCTGTCGTCAAATTGTCGAGAGTCATGGGGGGGAAATTGGCTTAGATTCTACTCCCGGAGAAGGTTCTCATTTTTGGTTTACCCTGCCGATCAGTAACAGAATGTGACAAAGACTTGCAATAAACACTATAGTATGAGTCAAGTTAAGTAACATTTCATCTCCGACAGCACTCATGTTAAACGAAATCTTACCCTTTGCTCTACCGATTAATAAAATTGCGATCGCCGGAACTTGTCTGTGGGCTTTAGCCCTTTATATCGCCTGTAGTTCCCTGCGCCACTGGATCACCGAACAACTGGATCGTTGGTTTCACTTTGCCGAGTCTCTCTACTTGCCTCAAGATGAACTCCAGCGCACCCGCAAAAGCCGAGAATCCCAAAACGCCTTTTATGCTTCCATCTTTAGTATTTTCCCCTTCCTCGCTGCTGGGATTCTTTGTGATTATGGCGTAGATTTAAGTCTAGGGCGCAGTTGGTCTATTAGTTTAGGCATTCTCGCCTGTATGGGCTGTGCTGTCTATGAATTAGGGCGCAGAAGCGGGGAATTTTGACCGAAAATAATGGGATTCAAGCTCCGTCCTTCTAGGACGGCTTTTCTTGATTTCTAATATATTGTTTAAGGACTTCTAGCGACGCTCCACCCACAGAAATAGCAAAATAGCTGGGACTCCATAGAGCTTCTTTATGGGGTTTTTTATATCCAGCTTGCCCATAACGACGACTAGAGACCCCTTTTAGCGCATTAACTATTTGAGATACAGACAATTTGGGTGGATATTCAATTAGTGAGTGGACATGGTTTCCTTCACCATTGAACTCGATTATTTGAAAATCCATTTTTTTGGCAACTGTTTGAAACGACTTTTCAATTACCCCCAGGCTTTCTGTTGTAAATACAGACCTCCTGTATTTCGTCACACAGACCAAATGAATTCTCAAATCTGTAACACTGTGTCTTTCTCTACGGAACTGGGTTGTCATTTACTGTAGACTAATATATAATTAACTAACAGACCCATTATAACATCCGTCATGAAAGCCAGGTATCAATAAGGAAAAAAAATAGGCAGACCCAAGTTTAAAAAGAAAATCAATCGGCAGTCAGCACGTTTTAGAATTGGCGGTTTTTCAATCAAAAACGGTAGTGTTTATCTTGCCAAGATTGGTGAAGTTAGTCCAATTTGGTCTAGAGAGTTACCTTCTGCGCCTAGCTCAGTAACAGTAATCAAGGATTGTGCTAACCGTTATTTTCTCAGCTTTGTTGTAGAAATAGAACCCATCAACGTTGAGGCCAAAAACCAAAGCGTCGGTATTGATTTAGGGATTAAAACTTTTGCTTTTATGAGCAACGGCGAAAAAGCCGAAAGTCCTAATTATTCAAAATTAGAAAAACGCTTAACTGGAGAGAGTTTAGAGCGTTATGTGAAGCTAAATCACAGAAGTACAGCCGTGAGTTTGTTGTTATTAACCCATGGGAACCAACAAGTCAGGTCTGCTCTGAGTGCGGTTACAAATGGGGCAAGCTTGATTTAAAAATTCGCTCAGTTCAGTGTTTAAATTGTGGAACTGAACACGACCGAGATGAAAATGCAGCGAAAAATATAAACAAAGTCGGGAGAGGGCATTGCCACGACTCTAAACGGACACGGATCGACCGTAAGACTACTTCGGTAGCCAGTTGAAATGATGTGTCAAGAATCCCCACGCGTTCACGCCGGGGAGTATGTCAACATCCCCGGTTTTTCGTCTGATTAGTCGTTCCTAATGATCAGGTATGGCGGAGGTTAGCGATCGCATTCTTGCCGATTTAGCCTCCGCCTCGATTTCGTTTCAATACCTCATAGGCATTATACGTTATTTCAAGAAAAGGTATTGCAGCACCAGTAATTAAAAGTGCAGTTTCAATACCTCATAGGCATTATACGTTATTTCAAGATGATCAAATGCTTTATAGATGTTTTGATTCCCATGTTTCAATACCTCATAGGCATTATACGTTATTTCAAGGACCTTCGCGGGAGAAATTCCGGTTTTTAATACTTTGTTTCAATACCTCATAGGCATTATACGTTATTTCAAGGTGGCATCCAAGCTGGCAGCCACGAGGTCTGAGTTAAGTTTCAATACCTCATAGGCATTATACGTTATTTCAAGGGCCAAGACCGCCAAGCGCATTTTTGTTTGCTCCATGTTTCAATACCTCATAGGCATTATACGTTATTTCAAGATAATAGAGCAAGAGCCAGAAGGTTATTATTTCGCCGATTATTGTTTCAATACCTCATAGGCATTATACGTTATTTCAAGCGCTATTTTGCCGACCGATCTATTTGCAAACTTTGAGTTTCAATACCTCATAGGCATTATACGTTATTTCAAGCCAAATCAGGGGTTCACACCCCTCACTGGTGAATCCAGCGAAGTTTCAATACCTCATAGGCATTATACGTTATTTCAAGCGCCTATCCAATTCTTGGCGGTCCTTTTCGGATAAGTTTCAATACCTCATAGGCATTATACGTTATTTCAAGTTGGGCGGCAAACCTTAGAGCATCTGCAAGGGTTTCAATACCTCATAGGCATTATACGTTATTTCAAGCTAAATAAACTTTATAGAGTTTCCCCCACCGCTTGTGTTTCAATACCTCATAGGCATTATACGTTATTTCAAGAGGAGACGGGATGAGGGACGTAACAGCGCATATGGGTTTCAATACCTCATAGGCATTATACGTTATTTCAAGAGAACTTTGGGTAACTTGTAAAGGAACAGAAGCAATGTTTCAATACCTCATAGGCATTATACGTTATTTCAAGAGGCGTGCTGTGACCACAATCGCCAAATTGGGCAACCGCGTTTCAATACCTCATAGGCATTATACGTTATTTCAAGAGATAAGAGCGATCGCCTAATCTTTAAAAATAAAAGGTTTCAATACCTCATAGGCATTATACGTTATTTCAAGAGCGGCACTCTGAAACCGTGACCCCGTGGGACTTTCCCGCTTGACTTGCGCGACACCCACCCCAAAACTATAACACAGCCTCCGGGAAAAGACAAGAAAAGGCTGAAACCCTTGCCCTGTAAGGTGCGCGACAGTCTCCGATTTACCAAGCCATTCAAACCTAGACCCCCCTTGAGTTTCAGCCATTTTCTCCGATCCCTTCAAAAAAACACCCACCCCGTCGCGCTAATTGTCATAGAGAGGAGGGAAGCAGGGAAGCAGGGGAGCAGGGGAGCAGGGGAGCAGGGGAGCAGGGGAGCAGGGGAGAGGGAAGCAGGGGAGAGGGAAGCAGGGGAGCAGGGGAGCAGGGGAGCGGGAGAATTGATAATTATTCCCGACTCCCGACTCCCGACACCCGATGCTCTAGACCTCTAACTTTGGGTCTTAACTCCTAACGACTAGCCGCCGCATGAGCCGCCGCCGCCTCATCCGGGTGAATCCCTAAACGAGTGAGATTAATCCGGCCACGAGAATCAATTTCCCGCACCTTCACCACCACCTCATCACCCACAGCCACCTCATCTTCCACCTTACCCACACGACGCTCGGCCAACTGGGAAATATGAATCATGCCCTCCTTACCCGGCAAAATCTCCACAAACGCACCGATGGGAATAATGCGAGTCACAGACCCCACAAAAACATCCCCCTCATTGAGTTTGCGCGTCATGCCCTCAATAATCCGTTGCGCCTTCAGTGCATTGTCCCGTTCATTACAATAAATCGTGACCGTGCCATCATCCTCAATATCAATTTTGGCCCCAGTTTGTTCCGTAATGCCCTTGATATTTTTCCCACCCGGTCCAATAACCAAACCAATTAAATCCGGGTCAATCTTCAGCGTCAACAGACGAGGAGCATAGGGAGAAAGATCCTCACGGGGTTGGTCAATAGTCGCCAGCATTTTCTCTAAAATGTGTAAGCGCCCGTCTTTAGCTTGATTAATCGCTTGGGCAATCACATCCAAAGATAACCCCTTGATTTTCATATCCATCTGTAAGGCCGTAATCCCGCTATCGGTTCCCGCCACCTTAAAATCCATATCCCCTAAAAAGTCCTCAATGCCTTGAATATCCGTCAAGACCCGCACTTCGTCCCCTTCCTTAATCAAACCCATTGCCGTCCCACTCACAGGCTTGACCAGGGGAACCCCGGCATCCATCAGGGCTAGGGTGGAGCCGCAAACCGACCCCATCGAAGTAGACCCATTGGACGACAAGACCTCAGACACCACCCGCACCACATAGGGAAACTCCGTCTGGGGGGGGAGAACCGGAACAATGGCTCGTTCCGCTAGCGCCCCGTGGCCGATTTCTCGACGGCCGGGAGAACGCATGGGTCGAGTTTCCCCCACAGAGAAGGGGGGGAAATTGTAGTGATGGAGATAGCGCTTCTGCTCATCGGGGTGCAAATCGTCTAACTCTTGAGCATCTCCCGGTGTGCCGAGGGTGACGAGGGAGAGAACTTGAGTTAAGCCCCGTTGGAACAGACCAGAACCGTGAACACGGCGGGGTAACACCCCTACACGACAGGACACGGGACGCACTTCATCGAGTTTGCGACCGTCCACCCGCACGCCATCTTCAATGATTTGCTGACGCATTAACTTCTTGGTCAGTTTTTTGAAAGCATCACCGAGGGCCATCGGTTCGGAGGCGGCCACTTTGAGGGGATCTTCTTCGGGTAATTCCTCTAAAACGGCATCAATTTCGGTGGCTTTAATTTCATCTAAGGCTGCATCTCGGGCGTTTTTATCCAAGTCGAATTGAGAGAGGACTTTTTTAATCGAGACGCTGGCTTTTTCCGCCATAAAGTTGGTTAGGGTTTCATCCACTGCCGGGGGTTCTTCGGTCACGATGGATAAACCCAATTCAGTTAAGAGATCCCGTTGTTCTTGAATTAAGTCTTGAACCGCTTCATAGCCAAATTCAATGGCTTCAATAATATCCTGTTCTGGGAGTTGGTTAGCTCCAGCTTCCACCATGACCACCCCATCAGGAGATCCGGCCACGACTAAATCTAAATCCCCTTCTTTAATTTCTTTAAAAGTCGGGTTAATGATAAAATCATCCCCAACTAAGCCCACTCGCACGGCTGCCATCGGGCCATAAAAGGGGATTTGTGCCAACAGGACAGCTACGGATGCACCCGTCACCGCTAGGACATCTGGGGGGACTTGTTCATCCATCGACAGGGTAGTTGCTATGATTTGAATATCATCGCGCAACCACTGGGGAAAGAGAGGGCGTAAGGGGCGGTCGATTAAACGGCAGGTCAATGTTACCTTTTCCGGTGGACGGCCTTCCCGTCGGAGAAATCCTCCCGGAATGCGGCCGGCGGCGTAGAGTCTTTCTTCGTAGTCCACTAACAGGGGTAAAAAATCAATGCCTTCTCGACCTGTGGAGCGTGTTGCAGTGACGATTACGGCGGTTTCTCCTGACTCGATTAAGACCGAACCACCCGCTTGGGGAGCAAGTAGACCCGTTTGCAGCCGAATATCCCGTCCGTCGAAGGATATCGACTTATTGAATTCTTGCATCTTGTGTGCTTATCCTTTCTGTTTGACTTCTTCTTCTTCTTTCGCAATCCTAGCACTTCTAGACTCTTGGGGAAACGCTGAACTTAGGAAGGTTTCTCCGCCTACAGTCCCATAACCTATTACCCGGATCATTAACGACAGATAACATGGCGATTTTACACGGCAGTTGGATTTTAGAAGCCCAGAGTGGATATTTTTTCCTCTGGGGGGAAACGTGGCGGACTCAGGGGGAGGGGGAGTTAGGGCAAGGGGTGAAGGGGGTGGCGAATCATCCTTTGGCGATGAGTGGGGAGGAGGTGCTGAAGTGTGCGCGATCGCGTAAATTGGTCTTGCCGGAAGGGGATGGGGGTGACTGGATGACCTATCAGGTGGTGGCCCTACCGAGTCGCGGAGGACAACGGAGGAAGCGGGGGAAAAAGGGGGCAGATTCGGGGGGAGATGAAATATTTCCGGTGCTGTCGGGGGATAGTGAGGAGATTCGAGATATTTCGTCTCTATCCCTCCAGTGGTGGGCGCTTCCGGGTTTGCGGTTAACTCCGGCGATCGCCATTCCGTTTTTGCAGTCGGTTCCCCTCGGCTCCATCCAACTGCGACAAGTCTATTTAGGCGACTCCCTCAAATTTTGGGCGCAAGTCTATCGCTGGAGTTTGGATTTACTGGCGCGAGGGAAATTTTTACCCGGTCTAACAGTTGATGGCAATAATCAGGCTTATAGTCAATGGCAACCCCTATTAGATAGTGCCATAGATCAAGGTCGTTTAAGTCGTTTTTTAGAGTGGATGCCCTCGGTTTGTCGTGCTTATATTAACCCAGAGGAACGGTGGGAAAAACCCAACTGGGATGATGATTGGATTACTCCTCAAAGTCTATTATTTGCTTTTTTAGGCACTATGGTAGACAGCCAATTGCGTCAATGGGTGGAGTTAAAAGGTCAACATTCCTCCGATGTGATTGCTACCGCTTGGTTAGAATCTCTGGCTCAACCCTTAACTTCCCTACGGGAATCTCCCGAAACCTTACACCGTTTAAAAACAGCTTTAGATAGTTGGAAAGCCCCGGTTCAAGATTATTTAGTTACCCCCAAAGATGAAAAGTTAGCGGGCAATAGTTTCCGCACGTCTTTTGTCCTACAACCTCCCACAACGGGAGAAATTAATTGGGGAAAATTAGAGTGGAAATTAAATTATTATTTACACGCCGTAAATGACCCCTCTTTTATGGTAGAAGCATCCACCATTTGGGAAAATCCTGTTGAAGAATTAAACTTAGAAGGGTATACCATCGAAAACCCCCAAGAAATCCTCTTAAGAGGGTTAGGGATTGCGGCGCGGATTTATGAACCGATTCGGGAAAGTTTACTCCATCCTTATCCCACCCGTTGCGTTTTAGATCCCATCCAAGTTTATGCTTTTTTACGCTCCAGTTATTGGCAATTACAAGATACTGGCTTCACCGTAGATTTACCCCCCGGATTAGCAGGAGGGGCGGACGAAAAACGCTTAGGCATTAAGTTTTCTGCGGCGGTGAATCCTAAACAAGCGGATCGTTTAGGGTTACAAAGTTTGCTCAAATATAAGTTAGAATTAGCCATCGGTGATCAAACGGTTTCGGCGGAAGAATTTGAGCGTTTACTAGAGCAAAAATCGCCCCTTGTTCAAGTGAATGGGGAATGGTTAGCATTACAACCTGCTGATGTCAGGGCGGCTCAAAGTATTTTAGCATCTAAAAATGAAGAGTTAACGTTTACTGTTGAAGATGCTTTGCGCTTAAGTACAGGAGACACCAAGGTTTTAGAAAAGTTGCCTGTGGTGAAGTTTGAAGCTTCGGGGGTGCTAAAAGAGTTAATTGCCAATTTAACCGAAAATAAACGGATTGAATCGGCTGATCCTCCTGAAGGGTTTAAGGGAGAATTACGCCCCTATCAAGCGCGAGGGGTGGGATGGTTAAGATTCTTAGAACGTTGGGGATTAGGCGCTTGTTTAGCTGATGATATGGGGTTAGGGAAAACCATTGAAACTATTGCTTTTTTGCTCAGTTTAAAACAAGACAATCGGTTAAACAATCCAACGTTGTTAGTCTGTCCTACGTCGGTTTTAGGCAACTGGGAACGGGAGTTACGGAAATTTGCCCCTACTTTATCGGTGTTAGTCCATCACGGGGATAAACGGGATAAGGGGAAAACCTTTGTGAAAGCGGCACAAAAAAAAGAGTTAGTGATTACCAGTTATTCTTTGGTCTACCGGGATCTTCAAACTCTGGAAACGCTGCAATGGGAGGGGGTAATTTTAGATGAAGCGCAAAATATTAAAAATGCCCAAGCGAAACAATCCCAAGCGGTGCGCAGTTTATCGGCGAATTTCAGGATTGCTTTGACGGGAACTCCAGTAGAAAACCGCTTAACGGAGTTGTGGTCGATTTTAGAGTTTTTGAATCCGGGGTTTTTGGGGACAAAACAGTTCTTTCAACATCGTTTTGCCATTCCCATTGAGAAATATGGCGATCGCGATTCCCTCTCTAGTTTACGCTCCCTCGTCCAACCCTTCATCCTCCGTCGTCTCAAAACCGACAAGGCCATCATCCAAGACTTACCAGATAAGCAGGAAATGAACGTTTTCTGCGGTCTATCCTCAGAACAGGGAACTTTATATCAACAGCTAGTAGATGAGTCCCTGATGGCCATTGAGGAGGCGGAAGGCATCCAACGACATGGATTAATCCTCACCCTGTTATTGAAGCTCAAACAAGTCTGTAATCACCCCTCCCTGTTGTTGAAAGAGAAGAGTTTAGGACGGGGAGATCGTTCCGGGAAAGTCTTGCGTCTTCAGGAAATGTTAGAGGAAGTCATTGCAGAAGGCGATCGCGCTTTAATCTTTACCCAATTTGCCGAATGGGGAAAACTCCTCCAACCCTACCTTGAATATAAACTCAATACAGATGTCCTGTTCCTCTACGGCTCCACCAAACGGGAACAACGGGAAATCATGGTAGACCGCTTTCAAAACGACTCCGACGGCCCCCAAATCCTCATCCTCTCCCTCAAAGCAGGAGGCACTGGATTAAACCTCACCCGCGCTAACCACGTCTTCCACGTTGACCGATGGTGGAATCCTGCCGTCGAAAATCAGGCCACAGACCGCGCTTTCCGTATCGGCCAAAAACGCAACGTCCAAGTTCATAAGTTTGTCTGTACTGGTACTCTAGAAGAGAAAATCAACGACATCATCGAAAGCAAGAAACAACTAGCCGAACAAACCGTAGATGCCGGAGAACAGTGGTTAACCGAAATGAATACCGATCAACTGCGCAGTTTGCTGATTTTAGACCGGAGTGCCATTATGGATGAAGAAAAGTGAACCAATTTTCCTTAAAAATGGCGGTGCATTGCAATGGTTTAGGATCTCATGGTGTGTCATGAGGTGATGAATTTCCGTTTTCTTTCCCGATTCTTGAGGTATGGAATCGGGCAAAAAACTATCCTTGATGACTCCTTAATTTTCCGTAATTACCCCATGTGGTTCCATTCCTTTCGCCTTTGTCAAGCCCGTTTATCTCGCTCTATTGCCTTTTGGGTTTTTTTGAGCTTGGTCATTATTGAAGCCATTATCTTAATCCCCTCTTACCGCAAAGAAGAACAACGCCAATTAAATAACCTCGAAAATATTTCTCAGGCCACCGTTACATTGATTGCGGCCTTAAGTGAAATGGATATGTCTACCGAGGAATTGCAGGAAAAAGTCCGCAGTTTAATCGCTGATTCCTCTATCACCCTTGGCATGGCAATTTATGACCAAAATCATCAAACCATTGAAATTATCGGAGAATCCCCCCAATTAACCCCCCAAGATATATCAGGAAACTCGATTATTCGCCGACGCAGTGCAGACCGCAACCGCTATGATATTGCTTGGTCGCCTGAATCTTTAAACATCAATTATATTTTAATCGCTCGTTTAGATGCTTCAAGAGTCCAACGAGAGTTAAATTTTTTCATCCTGCGCATTGTTGGTTTAGTGGTGATTATTGCTATTGTCGTCACCCTCACCACTATGATTATTGTGGGCGTGACTGTGATTACACCCATTTTACAGTTGCGGGATGATCTTGTCGTAGCCGGAGAAACCTTAAGTCGGAATGGAGATCAGAACAAGAATTCTGTTTATTTTTATGCGTTAACCGCCCAGCGTAAGGACGAATTAGGCGTAGTGATGCAGGCTTTTAATCAAATGTTTAAGCGAGTCTCTCAAGAAATTGAACAACGCAAACAAGCCCAAGAATTAATCCGCCTTGAACAGGAAAAATCGGAGCAACTCCTGCTTAATATTCTACCACAATCCATTGCGACTTTATTAAAACAAGGCAATAAGATTATTGCTAAAGAGTTTGAAGAAGTGACTATTTTATTCGCTGATATTGTTGGTTTTACCCAACTTTCTAGTCAAATCCCTCCAGAGGAATTAGTCGAGTTACTGAATCGTATTTTTTCCTGTTTTGATAATTTAACGGAGTTCTATAACTTAGAAAAAATCAAAACTATTGGGGATAGTTACATGGTGGTAGGGGGTTTACCGACACCTCGTCAAGATCACGCGGAAGCCATTGCCGAAATGGCGTTAGCCATGCAAAAATCCCTGAACAAAATTGATTGTTCCTACGGCCCCCTTGAAATGCGGATGGGGATTAATACGGGGAATGTGGTGGCGGGAGTAATTGGCAAGAAAAAGTTTATTTATGATTTATGGGGAGATGCGGTGAATGTGGCCAGTCGTATGGAATCTCATGGGGTGGTGGGGAAAATTCAGGTGACAGAAGCGACCTATCAACGGTTAGAGGGACAGTATCATTTTGAACCCCGGGGGAAGGTTGAGATTAAGGGGAAAGGGGAGATGGAAACCTATTTTTTGCTGGGAAGAAAGGGGAGTTTAGGGTGAATGGGGTTTAGGGTTGCGATCGCAAATGGTCGAGAAATTCCACTAATTCATTATCACTCAACAATTGACGCGATCGCTTCCCGTAAGTCTGCAACAAATAATCCCGCCCCTGTTCATTCGTCCAGCCCAAGCGTTTTAGCTCAATATTAGTTTGAGCAATCACATCAGAAAAGTCCATCGGAGACTCACTTAAATTCACCGTGGGAGTGCTAGGGGCAGGGGGGGATGTTTCCACCGCAAGATCCGGTTCCGCTTCCACTTCAAAAGGGGGAGTCATCTCCACCGAGTCCTCCTCTAAAGCCTCCACCGGAGGCAGCACCGACTCCGGCTCCCGCTCCGGCAAAGGCTCTAAGACCGGGGAAACCGTGGTCACGGGGAGGGACTCAACCCGAGGGGGATTCGGCTCTAGGGCAGGCTCTGGGGGGGCAATCGGTGCAGATTTAGGGACAGGTGCAGAGTGAACTTGTCCCTCTCCATTCTGTTCCGGGTGGCGCACAACAGAAGCAATCGGCGCTGGTGTTGGGGAACTCGACTGATTCACCCTTACAGTCGGCATCAAAAGGGCTAAAGCCCGAGAGCGGGCTTGATCTTCCGCCATCTCCACAGTATCAGCCGCCCCGTGACCTGTCGCCAAGGTGACACCTTCGACCTGCACCAGCGCCCGCACAACATATTTTCCCTGTTTAAACTGCACTAACTCACTAATTAAACCCCCTTGAGGGTAGTAGTTTCGGAACTCTGCAACTAACATCATTGGCTATCCCTAAAAATCCGTTCCCTCCTCTAGGGTACAATACTTTGAGCAAACTTGACGAAAAAATCAGCATAGGGTTTGTAGTTGCGCTTTAGCGCCCCCAATGTCAGAGAAAACGAGCAGAAGGTTTGTAGTTGCGCTTTAGCGCCCCCAATGTCAGAGAAAACGAGCATAGGGTTTGTAGTTGCGCTTGGGCGCCCCCAATGTCAGAGAAAACGAGCAGAAAGTTTGTAGTTGCGCTTTAGCGCCCCCAATGTCAGAGAAAACGAGCAGAAAGTTTGTAGTTGCGCTTTAGCGCCCCCAATGTCAGAGAAAACGAGCATAGGGTTTGTAGTTGCGCTTTAGCGCCCCCCATGTCAGGGAAAACTAGCACAACTCCCCCTTCCCGACCCCCCGAGTTTCTCAGCAAGCCCTACATAGCCGCCGCTTCCGCTTGAGAATTGGCCAACTCCCGGAAACGGATCAAATCTTGACGGGGATCTGCGGTACTAACCTGAACCTCCAGACGATCCCCCAAACGTACCGCCCGATTAAACCGATGGGGCAACTCTAACCCCAAATCCTCCAACAAAATCAGCCCTAAATTCTCATCCTCCCGCAACCAACGTAAAACCAAGACCTGCCAAATTTCTTGAGGATTGCGGCGTAAATACTCTAGCCCCCAATAACGATTAGTTTGGCGTTCCACCAGCGTCGCCTCTTGAGACGCTGCCGTTACACTAAACATAATTTCCTGTAACTCGCCCCCTGTTAACGGCAAAGACTCCCCCCGTAGATGGGCTTTAATTTGGAAATGGGCGAGTAAATCCGTATAGCGACGAATAGGCGAAGTCACCTGAGTATATAAATCTAAACCCAACCCGGCATGACGGGCGGGGGTAATACCCATTTCACTGCGGGGCATACAGCGCCGCATGGCACAAAAGCGCACCGGTCCAGCTGGCAGGGAGAGTAATTCCTCTTCTGGGGGTAACTCAGGCTGGGGCTGTCCTCGGAAGGGCATGGGAATCCCATGTTGTTGAGCATAGCGTCCGGCCACTTCTCCGGCTAAAATCATCATCTCCGCGACCAATTGCCGAGAGCGAGAGTCGTCAAGTAAGGTGATGGCAATTTCTTCCTCATTCTTCACCTTAATAGACGATTCTGGCATCCGAATGTCAATCGATCCCTGAGACTTACGCCAACTTGATCGTAAAGCAGCCGCCTCGGCCAGTTGAGCAATTTCCGGTTCAGCCTGCACCCCTAACTCTAACATTTCGTCTACATCATCGTAGGTCAGGCGATAGGTGGGCTTGATCCAACTGGCATGGATGGTATAATCTTCTACCTTGCCCATTTCATCCAAAACTACCCCAAAACTCAGGGCGGCACAGACTTGACCTTGAATCAAGCTCATCGGTCCGGTGGCCAATTCCTTGGGAAACATGGGAATCATGCCCGTTGGCAGGTATAAACTGGTACTCCGTCGTCGTGCTTCGAGATCCAATTCATCTCCTAAGCTGACCAAACGACTGGGATCGGCAATATGAACCCAAAGCCTCAATCGACCATCTTCTAAGGGTTCGACACTCAACCCATCGTCTATTTCTTCTGTGCTTTCATCATCAATGGTGTAAACTTTGAAGCGCGTTAAATCCAGACGGTTGGGATCTGGATCGCAGGAGATAGATTCCAAGCGCTGTTGTGACACATCAAGTACCTTTTGCGGAAATTGGACAGGATACGAACTACGACGGAGAAACAAGTTTTCATGAATCGACCATCGTTTTAAGTCTACCAGTAATTGAAAAGCAGCGTCCGGATTTTGGGGGAGGTTGAGGGCGGCGAGAATTTCTTGAGCGAGACGATGGGAATTTTCGGGTTGAAGGGTGCATTTTTCGAGGGCTTCTAAACGGGGGCGATCGCTATCTTGCCATATAACCTCCTTGCCAGCTAAGGCATCCTGCACCCGTTGGAGAAACTCCTCCCGCTCCCGGAATCGTTGTTCCTCAACGGTTTGCTGGTGTTTAATCTCGGCCACTTGTGCCGCCGAGCGGGGTTCATAAAGGTCCGCTTTTTTCTTAAAGTAAATCTTATCGTCTGAGAGCAACAGATGAGCCGCATAACAGACGATGGGATTCTGTTCATCAAATAACAATTGCGCCAAATCGGCGGAACTCACTGGACTGGCTTCTTCAACCAGTAACTCCCAAGCGACCTCTAAACTATCGGGATCTAAATAATTTTCAACTTCTGCGCGAAAAGGGGCAATTTCTGAGGGGGTATAGCCTCCACCCACTTCGTACTCGACGCGCTGGGGTTTCAGGGAGTGAGATTGACCTCGTTCATCAATCACAATCCAATTCTTTTTTCCTTCTGGACGATCTGCAACAGCCAGCCGACGCTCTCCTTGTAGTCTGAATTCAATCAGCGTTCCTTTGTCCACCCGCTTTGCTTCGCTCCAGTCACTATCTCCACCCACTAACTTAACATTTTCAGCCCCAGATCGGGAAGATACCCCTATCCCAAGGCTGATCAGTTAAGCTCCCATTTCTCCCCCTTCTAAAGAGGGGATAGTCCGTGAAGTTCTCAAGGGAATGGGGAATCTTGACAGGTTAAGCTTGTGTGCCTTTTGTCAAGGTTGCCTCCATCCTAGGGTAGATCAATTAATAAGATTAAATTATTTCTTATGAGCTTCTGGCTCAATTCCAATCCAATCCTAAAAATGTCCGTTTTAAGGATCTGGTTAGAGTATGTGAATACTATTTTGGAGAAGGACGACAAAAAGGGAGTCATCTTATTTTCAAGACACCTTGGGCAGGAGACCCTCGTGTGAATATTCAGGACAAAAATGGTATGGCAAAGCCATATCAAGTTCGTCAAGTCCTAGACGCTATTCAAAAATTATAAAATGTTCGTGAGATTGCAGAGTTATGACCATAGAAAATTCAAAACACTATTGTTTTCGGATTAGTTGGTCAGATGAAGATCAAGAGTATGTGGGATTATGTGCAGAATTCCCCAGTTTATCTTATCTAGATGAGGACAGTATTCAAGCCCTAGTAGGAATTCAGGAATTAGTGGATGATGTTATTGCGGATCTACAAGCTAATGGTGAACCTATTCCTGAACCCATATCCCAATCTAAAGTCAGCAGGGGTCGCCCGTTATACCCGTAGGGTTAGCGGGGGAGAACTTCACTTGAATATCGCAATTTCTAGAGCGTTTCATCACGGCTATATCCCTTTAAAGGTTGCGAAGATACTCCACTAATTGGGCGGGGGATTGGGCGACGGGGATTTTCGCCTGCTGGTAAGCGTTTTTTTTCGCTAAGGCGGTGCTGGTGTGGGGGGTTAATTGGGAGAGACGAGAGGCGATTAAGGTGGGGGATTCTTTGGACTTGGAGGGGATGGGGACGTTTTGACCTGCAATATGAGCGACTAGGGGCTTTTTCCGAGGAGAGGAGAGGACGCTGGCCATTGCTTCGGTGCCGCAGAGGGTTTGTTCTAAACAGAGAATAATTTCGGTGTTTTTGTCTTGTTCTAAGGTGGGAAGCCATCCCTCCACCATTGAGCCAATAATATCCCCACCCCCTAAGTGAATGACAATAGATTGGCCAAGTCCCGCTTGGGTGAGTTCCCAGATAATGGCATCGGTGACGTAATCACAGCGACTGATGACTCCAATTTTTCCGGGGGTGTAACACTGAGGATCACAACTGCCTAAGAGGAGTTTACCGGGGATGATGACTCCGGCACTGCCTGCACCTAGTACAATAGTATTTGTTGCTTTGGCTTTGGCCAACAAGCGGATCATATCGAGGGGGGGGACTCCGTGGGGTAGGATGATTAATTGACGAATCCCGGCGGACATGGCTTCTAAGGCGGCATCGAGGACCCAGTAGGGGGGGACGGCGATGATACTGAGTTGGGGCATTCCGACTTCGGCGATCGCACTTTCGATCAAATCAAACACGGGAATTTCCTCAATGGTTTCCCCCCCATAGCCTGCACTAATCCCGGCGACGATGGGGGTTCCATAGGTGGTCATTTGCCCAGCACAATACACTCCCAAGGGTTCTACAATTCCCTGAATAATAACCTTACTTTTGCCAGTCCAGTTCAACATAATGATTCAAAAAACAAGAACGTTACACCCTTCTCAAATCGCCACTTGTGCCAATATTACTGTTTGCTCAATGGCCTCATCTAAACTCTGGCTCCAGTGTACCGATAAGCTAGACAGTGCTTCTTGAATGGCCGATGGGGGTTCCCCTAACAGACGAATGACCAACGGAATCGAACGGCGGGGATTACTGGGGGCAGTAGGTCGGCTGGTCTGTTCTAGCTGATTTTGTCGTAAAATCCGTAAGGTGTTGGCTGTGGGGCGTTCTAAACGGTCTTCGCTGATGATCAGACGCTGGGGGGGATTGACCGGGGCTTGGAGGACATTGGCGATCGCCTCAGCCACCCGTTCCACCCCACCCAAACCACAGACCAAATGCAGGAAAATCACCTCAATCTCCTCCATGGCACTTAACCGTTCTAGTCCTTGATTGAGTTGTTGTTCTAGGGGCAAAGTTTTCAAAATTTTACCTTGATGTTCTCCCCCCACTAAATAGCCTGTACGCGGTTTTCCCCCTGCTTGGGTCAACAAATCCCAAGTTAGGGCAGCCAGTCCCCGACCATTACATAAAATGCCAATATTGCCCTCCCTATTGTACCAATCCAACGGGTCAGCCGCTTCAAAGTCTAACCCTTCTGTTCCCTCCTCACTGTCCCCATTGTCTGCCCTATTGTCCTCTAACTCCTCCTGAGTCGTTGCCAAGGGAATGGCGGCCCCGACGACAGCCATTAAGTCCAAATGACGGGCTAAGGCGTGATCATTCATCGTCACCTTCCCGTCGAGGGCCATCACCTCCCCAGAGTCCCGAATCCCCAAGGGATTAATTTCAATGCCATTTAAATCCCGACGGACAAACAACTCGTACATTTTGCCCACAATATCGGTAATCACCGGGATGAGATGCCCCTGTACACCCATTAAATACACTAAACGGCGGGCATAGAAGGGGGAGAACTCATCCTCAATCACCACCTGCTGCATCTGTTCCAACAGCACATCAATATTTACGCCCCCTTGGGCTGACCCTAACAAAACCGGACGTTTGCGTTGATAGTCCAGAATGACCGCTAAATAAAGCTCCTGTTCGGCATCATAGCGGGCTTCGGCTAACAGGAGTTGGGGGTATTCTCCGGCAATGGGTAAATTTAAGATCATTTGGGCGGCGGCGATCGCATCAATGGTATTCTCCACAAACCGAATCCCCCCGGCCTTCCCCCGGCCTCCTGCCCGGACTTGAGATTTCAACACCACCGGATAGGGAATCTGTAACTGTTTAATCGCCCGAGAATCCGCAATCGTTTGGGAAGGTAAAACCGGAATGCCCACCTCCCGGAATAATTCTTTCGCTTGGTATTCGAGTAAATCCATCAGGATTATTGTAAAAGTGATACATTAAGGGCAAGTTGGCTCACTGCCCGATCGACTTCCCCCTCTCATTAGTACCATTAAACACCGATTGTTGTTGTGATGACCAAAACATCGACCCTACCTGTGGATTTGGCTAGCTTTGAGAGACTCCTACAGCAGCGTCTACAAGCTAAACTGACTGAACTCACTCCCCTTCAGGTGAATTGCTTCATCAAGCGGGAAACGTTGTTAATGGTTGTCCAGCATCCCGCCCCAGTCATGGCTCATCCAAGCCGGGCTTTTCGCATCTTAGAAGCCGCCTTTGAGGAGGAAGGACTCCCGGAACATTTTCGCGGTTTAATGTACCTAGAAGTGGAAGGACGCAACCAACCCTACGCTTTCCACACTTTCCGAGATACCCCCCCGCCCAATGATGTAGCCGAACAAGTCAAAGCCACCACCCCGGAAGGCATTCAAGCCGCCCAACAACAGAAAAAACGTAAATCCTTCCCCGCCCCACCCCCGCCCCCTCGCCGTGACCTAGAGGCCATCCCCCCGCCCCAATATTCGGATCCCGATACCATCGCCCTTCCCTCATCTCCCCCC
>NZ_JAIHOM010000074.1 GCF_026130165.1 Spirulina subsalsa FACHB-351
AATCGCGGTCGGACAGCCCGTGATTCAAAATGCTTTCGGAGACGTTCTGTCGGGGTCAATTTCTGATTGGCTAGACAAGAGTCTATGAGGAAAGAATCCACTCGCCTTTAGGCAGTGGAGTGTCAAAGGGGACAGAATTAGAGCTATGTTATCAATGTTCGCTGATTTGTCACAGTAAGGATGAAGCCCATGTCCGGGCGCTGTTTCTCCAAGCGTTGGCTCCGAGTAGTTTAAAATTGCGATCGCTCCGTAGTGAGGATCTAGAAGATAGCAAGGAGCAGGTGGAAGTGGAAGCGGAAATGATCACCCAATCCCGCGATGACGGACGAATGGAACAGATCGTCAGTCGCTTGAGCATGGAACCCGGCGTCACTGCCGCAAGTTGGCGGATTATTGAACAAGAATTTGGCTAGAACACCCCTCGGAAGCTACCCCAAGCTACAATCCCCGCCAAAACCCACAAATAATAGGAAAAATAGCGAAATCGGGCTTTATAGAGCAGTTTCAGCACTAATTGTAAAGCCACAATGCCCACCCCGGCCGACACCACAAATCCCACCGTCAAGGGCAACCAGCCAATCTCCCCCCACGAGTCAGCCTTAAACACATCTAGGGTTTGGAGTAAGGTTGCCCCCAAAATGGTGGGAAAGGCGATAAAAAAGCTATATTCCGCCGCCCACTGTCGTTTTAGCCCGGTGAACAAAGCAAAGGAAATGGTCATCCCACTGCGACTTAAGCCCGGAATGAGGGCTAATCCTTGACCAATGCCAATGACACCAGCCACCTTGGGAGTGAGTTGGCGTAGTCCTCGGGGTTGACGTAATTTGCGATCGGTATACCATAACAAAATCCCAGTAATACTGAGGGTAATTGCCACAGCCAGAGGACGGGCGAAGATTTCTTTAAAAACCGAACGCAGGGGAAACCCGATTAAACCTGTCACCAAGACCGAAAACATCCCCAAAATTGCCAGACGGAGGTAGAGTAAATCCTGCTCTCGTTGGGGAGTTGGGAAGAGGAGAGAATGGGGGGTTATGCTCAACCCTTGAGGTTCTAAGGGGGTTGGAGTGGGCTTGTGCCAGTGACTGAAGAGAGTTTGACCGTCTTGGAAAATACGCCGGATTAGACGACTGAGACTTTTGCGAAAGACAACGGCAATGGAAATAAGGGTGCCGACATGAACAACTAAATCAAAGAAAATCATTTCGGCACTTTCGGGGGAGGGTAAACTGGAACCCCGTTGAATGAGCCAATGTTGAGTTAAAACTAGATGACTGGTGGAACTGACGGGGAAAAACATGAAAATCCCCTGAATAATGCCGAGTAAAATCGATTCAAATAAGCTCATGGTTAAAGGGGTTTTAAGAACGGTGGAATAGCCGTTAGTTTTTGATGATTCGGGATGTTTAATCAATAATCGATGGTTGAATTAACCATCAATGCAGCGTTAAACACTTCATTCATGTTGGATTATACTAGGGCTTATTCAGAAAGAATACTCAAACGAACCGTTGCATTGTTCCGTAACGGTCTTTCACTATTGACGACAAAACGATCTCCCGGTTGTAAACCTGAGAGAATTTCCACCTTGCCATCCCGGCGATCGCCTAAAAAGACCTGACGGGACTCCACCGTTGCCTGATCATCGGTTCCCATGTCACGTAAAACAAACAATTCCCCCTGTTGCTCATCCCCTTGACCATTGCCCCCATTGCCTAACGCCCCTTCAGGAACAACTACCCGCGGCCGTTGGCTAGCTTCAAACTTCACTCTTGCTAATAATCCACTGCCAATTTGTCCCGAAGAATTGGGGATAATCACCTCAACGGGGACTTGACGGGAGGTGGGATCCGCCATGGGGGAAATCCGCTCCAAACGCCCCACAAACGGTTCATTGGGGAAGGCATCTAAACTGACTCGCACCAATTGCCCCAGTTGCAATTGCCCTAAATCTAACTCCGAGATGGGGACCACAATCCTTACTTGACTAAAATCCCCCAACTTCAAAACCTGACCCCCGGCTGAAACTAGATCCCCCGGTTCACTAATCCGTTCTAATACCACCCCAGTAATAGGGGAGGTCAGTTGAGCAAAAGACTGTCTTTGTTGTTGTTGGGCTAAAACCGAACGCTGGGCGCCCACCCGTCCTAGGGCTGATTCAACCGCCTTTTCTTCCGTGCGTACCCGCTCTTGAGCCGACCGTACCGCCTGCTGGGCTACTGCTACCGCCGTTTGGGCCGTTTCGGCCTCCCGTTGGGCGATCGCGCCCTCCTTCGCCAAACTAGCAAAACGTGCGGCATCATTTTCAGCCTGTTGCAGTTCGATTTTAGCCCGTTCCAGAGCAGTGCGCGCATCACCGACTTTTGACCGTTCTAGTTCAATTTGCGCTTCAAGCGCGGCTAACTCGGCTTGTGCTTGATTGACGCTGGTGATTAGGATGCTATCATCCAACCGAACAAGGGGTTGGCCTTGAGTAACGCGATCGCCAACATCCGCATTGAGGCTTAATAATCGTCCCTCCACTTGAGAACGCAGAGAAATCACTCTCAACGGTTGCGTCGTCCCGGTATATTCCACCGGAGTTTCCAGATTTCCCGTCCGTGCCGTAGCAATATTAACCGCAATCGGTTGTTCCTCTCCCATCTGAGCAGAAGCCGGAGCCACAGTCTGAGAGCGACTGTCGCTAGAACGACACCCTGTCGAGGGAATGACCAACAGAAGGGCGGTGAGGACAAGGGGAACTCGCCAGTACCTTAAATAACACATAACTATTTGATCAATGGGCATTCAGAAAAGCATTCCAACGGGGAGCGCTCTTGCCCTCCATTTTGGCTCAAGATGGGCAGCTTTGACCAAGAAAGCCGATACTCGGGCTAATCGATCCGATCCAGTGCTAAAGAAACCCGACTTCCCCCCACTTCCCCCATTTTTAATAATAATTGAGCCACCTGACCATAATCTAACTGACGATCGGCCTTTAAAATGACCTCTCCCTCTGGAGCATTCTCCAGAAATACCCGCATTTCCTCCAACATTTCCACTTCTGACACCGGAGTTTGAGCGAGAATGATTTCCCCTTGCCGATTGAAGCCAATCACCAACTGAGTAGGATTTCCCGCCGTGACTCCCCCCCCTTCCCCCGTGGTGCTGGGTAACTCCACATTACTCACACGCTGGGCTGTAAAGGTCAAAGACACCACAATAAAAAAGGTTAAAACCGACATCATGACATCTAACATCGGCACTAAATTCACCTCCGTTGAGGCCGTTGGTTTTTGCTGTTTAAAGCGCATTCCCTTCCCCCCTCCCCCTATAGTCTGAACGCTCCGTTAGGGCAGAAACAGGCCCAAAGGAGGGAGAATAAGGCTCTTGGGTGGGTTCATACCATACTTGACGATAAATTAACTCCAACTCGCTCCCCACTTGGGAAAAATAATCAATCTGCTGGGTCTGTAATGTCACCGAAAGACGAAACACCAACAAGGCCATAATGGCCACAATCATCCCGGCCGCGGTGGTGATTAGGGCTTCACTAATCCCGGCCGCCGCTTGAGTGGCTTCTGCTGTTGTGCCACCACTGCCGATATTGAGATTATCAAAGGTTTGAATTAACCCGGTAACGGTGCCTAATAGTCCTAACAAGGGAGCCACCGCGACCACAGTTTCTAGAAACTTATCCCCCTTGCGCATCTTGACAAATTCCTTATCTCCCGCCGCTTCCAAGGCCAGACGAAAGGTTTCCGGTGTGGCTTTTTTCAGGGATAAAGGGGCAAATAAAAAACGACCAATGGGTAAATAATTGGCAAACTGGGCAATTTCTGCGGCCTGTTGGAGATTGGTACGGGCGGCCTCTAATACGTCGTGAACAACCCGGTCTTCTTGGCTTAATAAGCGCAGCCAAAACCAAGCCCGATCTAGGGTACAAGCGACGGTAAAGACCGAGAGTAAAAGCAGGGGGTACATAATAAACCCCCCTTTGAGGAATAAATCGTAGAGACGAAGCATCTGGGCTATTAGCGGGATAAAGAACAAGTGGGAAATTGACCTAGGGTGCGCTACTAGCTTACCCATTCGGCTCATCGCTCCCAATGGACAATGATTTCTACGTTCCAATTTTGGAAGAAAAGGGATTTCCTGAACACCTTGCACAATTTTATCAATTCCCCCTCTCCCCTGCTCCCCCTCTCCCGACTCCCTACTCCCAACTCGCGAGATGAGAAACCGGGTTTTTGTTAGGGTGTACCGAGAAAACTAGACATTGAACGCAACCCGGTTTCTGGCTAGAGTGAGTCAATAACACTACTCCCAACTCCCGAGATGAGAAACCGGGTTTTTGTTAGGGTGTACCGAGAAAACTAGACATTGAACGCAACCCGGTTTCTGGCTAAAGTTAGTCAATGACACTACTCCCAACTCCCGACACCTGACTAGAAGGAGAGGATACCCTAGCCGTTGACTGAAGCCTGTGTCAAGATGGTGTAGTGGAAATAGTTCGACGAGAGAATTTGTAAGAAGTTCTAAGATTCTGAGTCCGGGACATCTCCTAAAACGCCCTTTTGGGAACGTTAGTCTAGGTGTTTGGATCTAATGGTGAGATGTCTACTAGAATTCCAGACAATCATGGGTGCAATTCAAAAAATCCTATTGTGGTTTTACCGATCTTGAAACCAATGGTCATCAACCCATCCAAGCTATTCGCATCCAGACATCAAGGTTTTATGAAATTTGGCGACAAAACCCGTATTGCGATTATTGCAATAGCTCTAGCCCTAACTCTTGGCATTATTACAGGTGTTGTCTATAGTGTGCGCGGGGGGATGTTTGCGGCCTTTGCGACTCTGGCTATGGTCTTGAGTTATAAGTATCCTCGTCTGGCCTTGTGGTCTTTTCTGATTTATCTGCCCTTTGGGGGTACGTTAACCTACTATTTGGGCGCTCATCCTCTCCTGCATTTAGTGAAGGATTTTTTCTATTTTCCGGCTTTGGTGGGATTAGTCCGACAGCCTTCTTTTCGCCGCCAAATTCGGCAGGATATTAGACCTCGGCTTAAACTGTTGAAAATCCCTCTATTGTTGGTGTTGGTGGTGAGTTTTGGGACGTTGCTGTTCGTGAATGGTTGGCAAGAGATTCAAAGTTCTGGGACGGATAATCCTCTGTTAATTGGTTTGGTGGGTTTAAAGGTGTTATTGGGTTATATTCCTTTGGTGGTCTGTGGGCCCTATTTAATTCGCGATCGCAAAGATTTAGAATTTTTCCTTCGCTTACACATCCTAATCATCATTATCTGCTGTAGTCTCTGCCTCCTCCAGTATGGCTTGCTGGCGGCCCAATTTTGCCCCGGTAGTGAGGGATTAATGGGACTGGCCAACGACCGCGCTTCTTTGGATGCACGGTGTTTTGTCGGGGGGGCTTTGCTCTACAATCCCTCTCGGGATCTGATCCGTCTCCCCGGTACGTTCGTTTCTCCTTGGCAATGGGCTTGGTTTTTGATTTCGGCTTCCTTCTTGGCTTATATGGGCTATATGAGCGACTCGGATAAACGGTGGCGCATGGGAGGATTAGTGGCGATCGCCTATATCTTCACCGCCGTTGTCTTGTCCGGTCAGCGCTTGGCAATGGCCCTAGTCCCCTTAATTATTTTCACCCTTGCTTTCCTCACCAAACGCCATAAATTTTGGCTGTTTGTTGAAATGGGAATTGGCGGATTTGTAAGTTTACTCTTGTTAGCTAATTTAATCGATTTGCGGGACCCGATCCGCAGTTTTATTAATCGTTGGAGTGCTTCCCCTCCCCATGATTTTGTGGTGGATCAAATGATCTGGAGTGTGGAAAAACAAGGGGATATTTGGGGCGCAGGTTTAGGTCGCGCTACCAATGCCGCCCGTTTTTTGGGGGATACCAGTTTAGTGGAAACCTACTACGCCAAGTTAATCTATGAAGTGGGAGTCTTGGGTTTTCTCGCCTTTTTTGTCTTTTTATCGGTCTTAGTTTGGGTGACGTTCAAGGTCTATCGTTCTCTCCACCATCCAACCCTGAAAAATGTGGGACTCTGTTTGTGGCTTTATTTGGTCTTGATTAGTTACAACACCTTCTATTATCCCCTTGATGTGGATCCGGTGGCGGTCTATTACTGGTTTTTAGCCGGGGTGTTATTACAACTGCCTCAGATGCCCCAAGAAAAACGAGCGAGGCAACAGCTATCCTCTCCCTCAAAAGCTATTGCTCCCCCTCCCCCCATCTTGGAGTAAGAGGAACGTCCTCAGTCAGTCATCAGTGAACAGTAAACAGTTTTAAGGTGGTCAATAAACCCGATACCACAAAGCCAGTCCACCACCACGACCTCGGGCCGCGATCGCCTTGGGGCTAAGATAAAAGTAGTTAAAAAAGGCTTGTTGTGCGATCGCCGTTTCATCAAAAACCGCCTCTCGTTGAGCGCCTCCTCGAACCAACCCATCAAAGAGAGTCATTCCATAGAGTTGGGCTTGCAGACGGGTGAAATCAAACGCGAGAAGGCGATTAGCCCGTTTTTTGCCCGGGGTATGACCCCCTTTTTGCCAAGCGACCGGACCGCTCACCGTCAGCGTTAGACCCAAAACCGTTACCTGATTTTCGACTTGTCCTCGTTCCCCAGCATTTGAGTCCTTGGAGTCTCCCTCCGGCCGGGGCTGATAACGGATTCGGATGCCCAGAAATCTAGGCAGATAGCGCCCTGCTCCCAGAAGTCCTCCAGCTTGTTGACGAGAGCGTTGTGTTCCGGTGATCCAACCCAGTTGCCAATCCCCCATTAAAGCTTCAAATCCCGGCGCAGTAGGGTTTTTCTGGGCTGCTTTTTCGGCGGCCAGCAGAGCCTCGCGCAAGACCTCCGAGGAAGGGGGTTTGCTCTTCCCTTCTGCCAAACTTAAGGCGGCCATTTCGATAATCTCTGAGTAATTGCTCATTATGCTGGTGAATTGTTGCTATCTTGCTGGTGAAGTTCTCCCCCGCTAACCCTACGGGTATAACGGGTGACCCCTGCTATCTTGCTGTTGAATTGCGATCGCGTCCAGAATCCCTTCCATTCGTTGACCTTCCCCGCTCTTGCCTAGACAGGGCTTGCGGCTACCCATTTTATCAGGAGAATGGGTTTTGGATTCCTGTTCTCATTTAATAATTGATTAGTAATCACTGCGCATTGATTAGCCCTCTCCCCTGCTATATGCTTAGGAAACGACGCTTTGGCACCCGGGGAGTGGTTTGTGTTAGTTAATTTATCCTTTTTGTTTTCCAAACCTACAGGCATCACCACCTACGCACTGAATATTTACCCCCATTTAGTCAGCCTTGACCCCACCTTACTGGTGGCTGACCCTATTCCGGGGTATCGATGTTACTCAATTCCCGGCAATCTCTCCCCGGCCGATGGGACAAAAGGTCATATCTTGCGGTTGTTGTGGACTCAATTCAAGTTACCCCAAATCTATCGCGAGTTAGGTTCTCAGTTAATTTTCTCCCCAGTCCCTGAAGCACCTGTTTATACAAGTTGTCGGTTTGTGGTCATGGTGCATGATTTAATCCCCCTACGCTTCCCCAGTGCCAAATCCCGGTTAAGTTATTATCACCGCTATTGTTTGCCTCGGGTGTTGGAAGACGCACAGCATATTATTTGTAATTCTGTGGCAACGGCCAATGATTTAACCGATTTTTTCGGCATTGCTCCCCAAAAAATTAGCCCTATTCCTTTAGCCTATGATCACAACCATTTCCGGGTATTAAACTTACCCCGTCGTCATGGTCGCCCTTATTTTCTCTATGTGGGACGACAAGACCCCTATAAGAATATTCAACGCTTGATTGAAGCCTTTGCCCATTTACCCCCCCGAGAAGAAGTGGAATTATGGCTCGCCGGACCGACAGACGAACGCTATACACCCCAATGGCAAGATTTAGCGCGGGAGTTAGGGATTCGCGATCGCGTGAAGTTTATGGAGTATGTCCCCTACGAAAAGTTGCCCATTTTATTCAATCAGGCGATCGCCCTCATTTTCCCCAGTTTATGCGAAGGTTTTGGCTTACCCATCCTCGAAGCAATGGCCTGTGGAACCCCGGTAATCACTTCTAATATCTCAGCTTTACCCGAAGTAGCCGGAGAAGCCGCGTTATTAGTCGATCCTTACAATACTCAAGAAATTGCCGGGGCCATGAATGCCGTATTACAAGACCCCAACTTGCGGGAAACTCTCCACCAACTGGGGTTATTACGGGCGAGTGAGTTTAGTTGGCTTAAAACTGGACAACAAACGGTGTCCGTCTTAGAACGCTTTATTTAGGGCTTGTCGTCTTAAGCCTTGCCAAAACATCAGGAGGAGGAACATTTCCACCCACAACTTTTTCAAACAAGGCCACATTATCCGGGGAATCAAAATAATCTGAATTTTCTCCCAAAACCACAGAGGCATAACGTTCAATGCAACGTCTATCTAACTCTTCTAACTGTTCCGAAACCACACGATGAACCACTTGTTTCCTTAAAATCAGAGAATTTCCCTGAGCATCTAAAAAACACTGACCTTCTAATAGTGCATTAAAAATATCCTGTAACTTACTTTTAGAAAAATTAGGTAACTCTTCTGGGTCTAACCTATCAAAAACGAGTGCTTTAAGTTCAATCACATTGCGAGGTGTGGGGTCATTATTCCACAGTTCAAGCAGTTTCTTGATCACCGCTTTGCGTTCTGTGCTGAGAGGTCGCACCCCCTCCTTATTTAACATAGTAGTTAATTTTTGTACCTCTTGGCTAACCCGGAGAGTTTTCGGGATAACTGGGGGAGCAGAAGGTTCAGAAACAGTTATCTCACGTTCTCCCTTTAATATTTTAGCAATAACTTCCGTGAAATTATTTTCATTTAAAACCCGGATACTATGCAGCTTAGAATTAACTTCTGCATCCTCTTCACAAATATCTAAAATTACAATAAAAGCTCGTTCTGGTTCAACTTTCAACGTCGGTCGTAATTGAGAATATTTAACAATATGCTTTTGAAAATTACCCGTCTTGCACTCTATCCATAAAGGCATTTCCTCAATTAAAAAGAATAAATCTAACTCCCCATTATTACCGTTGGGGAGTTTGATTTGAGGATTCATCACACATTCATACTCTAAAGATAATTCCTCTAAAAGTGATGCGACCTTTAAGAATACAAACCGCTCAAACCATTCTCCCGAAAAAAAGTTCTGGAATTGGGGCGTATTTTGAGGTGTGGCGTGGATTATTTTACCGTTTTTATCGTACCAATAATTTTTTAAAAAGGCGTATTTTTGCAGTTGCTTTCCAAAATGGGTACAATCCCGAATTTCTTGTTCAGTTTTACTGGAGAGATCCACCCCAAAGTTAGTCCCTTTTGGAACGGTATGTTTAATCCTTTTATAAAAGGTCTTAATCGTAGAATATTTGTTCCCTAAAAGTAAAGCAATGCGATTAAAAATTAGTTCTGTATCTTGAACTTTTTGATCCTGATTATTTTTATAATTTTGAATAGTAATCCCTTGATTTGTTAGCCAATCTAAGGCTTTTTGAGGGACAGTCGGGAGAGTTTGAATTAAAATAGGATCGTCTGGAGGGGGAGAAACCGTGCGAATCAGGGTTTTTTCTCCGCTTGGCGTGGAGGGGAGATTTAGCCACTTTTGAATAGCAGAACGTAATTCCTGCGGTAGCTTTTGGGTGAGGGCTTGATTTAGCTCTTTTTGGGTGGCAGAATGTAATTCTTGGTGCAGCGTTTGGTGGAGGTCTTGGAGATGTTGATGTTGTTGTTCTACGATGGTTCTCAGGCGGATGATGGAAGCGCCTGCTGTGGCTCCACTGGTCACTCCCACTAAGACCCCAGTTTTAGGGGAAAGACTGACACCATAGGCTGCTGTACCCACTGCAACACCGAGAATAACACTCCAGACTCCATCGGAAAGTTTTTGCCGCATTGTTTACTATCAAATCACCAACTTGTTGATTGGCTAGACCCGAAAAATCAGCCAATATCCCCCATTGTCCACATAAAACTGTTGAAATGGGGAGAATGCTTAAGGCTATTTTAACCGATGGGTGGGTGTGGGGGATAAGGTCATCACTGACAAGTTAAGCTTGTGTGCATTCACAAGGAACAGTAATCAGTAAAATGTGGGAATTAATAATTGATAATTGATAATTGATAATTGACAATTGACAATTATTTCCGATTCCCGATTGCCCAAGTTATTCAGCAAGCCCTAATTACTCGGAGCCTTCAATGGGGGCAAACCCTTGACGCTGGATGTTTTCCGTTATGCTGCGGGGTTCGAGAAACTGTAATAAATAGTCGGGGCCCCCAGCTTTGGAACCGACTCCGGAGAGTTTGAAACCGCCGAAGGGTTGACGGGCGACGATGGCTCCGGTGATGTTCCGGTTGATGTATAAGTTGCCGACTTCAAAATCCCGCCGGGCTTGTTCAATGTGGGAGGGGGTGCGGGAGTATAATCCCCCGGTGAGGGCGTAGTTGGTGCCGTTGGCTATCTCTAAGGCTTGGTTAAAGTTAGCGGCTTTGATGACGGCTAAGACGGGGCCAAATATCTCCTCTTGGGCAATGGTGGCATCGGGGGAAACGTCGGAGAAGATGGTGGGGGGGATGAAATATCCTCCGGTGGGGGTGGGGCTTTGGAAAGCTAGGGTGGCTTCTTGTTTGCCTTTTTCGATGTATTCTAAAATGCGATCGCGAGCTTCTTGATCAACCACCGGCCCCACGGTTGTACTGGGATCTTCGGCTTTCCCGACGTTTAAGGATTTGGTGGCCTCAATTAAGCGGTGCATAAAGCTCTCATAGACCGACTCTAACACCACCACCCGGGAACAAGCGGAGCATTTTTGCCCGCTATAACCAAAGGCAGACGCTACGACACCCGCCACGGCTTGATCTAAGTCGGCGCTTTCATCCACAATAATGGCGTTTTTGCCCCCCATTTCGGCAATCACCCGTTTGAGGTGTTTTTGCCCCGGTTTCAGTTTGGCGGCTTCGGCGTAAATGTAACAGCCTACGGCTTGGGACCCAGTAAAGGCGATTAGGTGAACGTCTTTGTGTTCCACTAAATGAGCGCCAACGGTGGGGCCATCGGCGGGGAGGTAGCTAAAGACTCCGGGGGGAATGCCTGCCTCTAGGAGGATTTCGGCGATTTTGGCGGCAATAATGGAGGATTGTTCGGCGGGTTTGAGGAGGGTACAATTGCCTGTCACTAGGGCGGCTACGGTCATGCCCACGGCGATCGCAAAGGGAAAATTCCAGGGCGAAATCACCACGGCAATCCCCCGAGGTTGGTAGGTGTAGCGGTTGGTTTCCCCGGCTAAATCGTAGTTGTACCCCTGATCTAACCGTTCCATTTCGTCGGCATAGTAGCGACAAAAATCAATCGCTTCGGAAATTTCTGCATCGGCTTGGGGTAAGATTTTCCCCACTTCTAAACAAATCCAAGCCCCTAACTCAAACCGCCGTTGTTCCATGATTTCTGCGGCCTTACGCAGCACGCCCGCCCGTTGACGGACTGGGGTATTCCGCCAAGTGGGAAAGGCGGTTTTCGCGGCGGCTAGGGCTTGCTGGGCTTGTTCTACGGTGGCATACCCCACCTTGCCCACTAACTGCTGGCTGTTGGAGGGATTGAAACAGTCTACAAGCTGGGAACTTTGCACCCATTCCCCATTGATTAAAGGCTGGTAAGTATTGCCTAAACTGGCGCGCACTTTGACAAGGGCTTGTTTGGCTTTCTCCCGTAGGGCGCTGTCTGCATAGTCGGTGTCGGGGGCGTTGGGATAGGCGGATTTGGCAATCAGGGGGGCTTCCTGCTCAATCTGGGGGGCGGCAATTAATTCCTCAATGGGGCGTTCTTCCATATTCTGGCGGAGGAACGAGGAATTGGCGGTATTTTCCAGTAAACGACGGATTAGGTAGGACATTCCCGGCAGTAAGTCGCCATAGGGGGCATAGACGCGCACGCGATGCCCTCGTTTAACAATGGCCTTGGCGAGGGCTTCCCCCATGCCGTATAAGACTTGATATTCAATGGCACGGGGGGGAATTTGCAAGGTTTCTGCGATCGCCATTGCCCTGGCTTGGGTGCGCACATTATGGGACCCAATGGCCGCGTAGAGATACTGATGATTCTCTAGCAATAATTGCATCACCCGCTCATAATTCTGGTCAGTGGCGGCTTTTTGATTAAAAACGGGCTGTTTCCAGTCTTTTTGAATCGCAATAATCGTTTCTTGATCCCAGTAAGCCCCTTTTACTAAACGAATGGTAATCGGAGTTCCCCGTTGTTTCGCCCACTCAATTAAGCCTTTTAAGTCGGCTTCCGAATCTCGTAAATAGCCTTGTAGGGTGACACCAATATCACTCCGGGTGCGGAATTCTTCCTCTAGGAGCAATTCCTTGAGGATTGCTAAGGTAATCTCCTTATAGCGGTATTGTTCCATATCAAAGTGAATCGCTGCCCCGACTTCCTGAGCGCGACGAAGTAGGATCCGAATGCGATCGCACACCTTCGCCTTACTTCCCTCCGCATCAAGAGGATCAAATTGCGAATAAAACGCCGTTAACTTCACCGAAACCTGCACCTTCGGTAAAATTTCCTCCCCCGCTTGATCAATTTGGGCTACCGTTGACCATTTTTGCGCCGCTTCACTTAACTCTGTAATTAACTCCAGATAACGTTCCAAATATAGGGCGGCCTCTTCTTCCGTAATCACCGCCTCCCCCAATAAATCAATGGTAAACGTCATCTTTTCCTTCCGCAGACGTTCCACCGTTTTAATCACTTTCGGGATACTTTCCCCCGCAATATACTTATAAGCCAACGTCTTCACCGACTGTTCCACCGTCGTCGCCGCCAGTTGAGCCGGAGCCGAATTGGGATCCGCAAAATTAAGTAAATTTTTTAACATGGCGGGCAATTCCACCGTCTCATCACTCATATATTCCTGCAAGTGACGAGCAATTTCCGTTTTAGAACGTAAAGCAGGCAAACAGTCAATAAAACTAAACAATTGGTAACGTAAACCCGGATTCGCCATTGCCCAGTCCATGAGTTTATCATCTAAACGCATTTGATCCCGGACTTGGGCAAAAAAGGAACGTTTTTCCCGCGTTTGGGAAATTAATTCCTTGGCGATTTCTTGGGTTTTTGATTCATACTGAGTCTGAGGAATTTGAGTAACCACAGTTTGTTTAACTCCTATGGATTGGCACAAAATAATGAGGCGACAAACTTTTTATTTTACCCCAAAAAGGGGGATCTCCCCAGCCTGTCCCCTCCTCCTCACCCAAGACGGACCCGTTCAGCCCGAATATCCTCTTATCAAGATGACTGTTCTTCTCACCCCACCGCTCCAGTCCCATTGTGCCATCGTGTGGTCATTTCCCCCAAATAAAATCCCGATCAAATTGATCGGGATTGCTCTTGTCCAATCGTAATTCTTTCACTATCAATCAACGGAGTCACCAATAACCCGAGGTACAAGGCTGACAAGTTAAGCTTGTGTGCCTTTTGTCAAGATTGCCCGAGGTACAACTCACGGGGAAAGACATCGCCCCCTCTCTGAGTCAAAGTAGAAATAAATTCTTAACGCATAATTCCGTCATGTTCAGCCAAAAGCCTTTCAATTCTGGCTTCATCCAAGCGAGAATAAATCCGTTTCGATTCATGAATGTCCCGCGTCGTTTTAGACAAACTAATCGTAGACCCAACAGTAAACGCTAAACCCATCCCCATAAAACCTTTAGTCCAGCTATCAACAGGTAAATTTAAGATACCGATACCCATTGCAGAAACCGAAATAATAAAAGCCGCCCAAGTTTGAATAATCCAGGCATTACTATGATCTTGTTGCGTTAATTCTTTTGCCATTGCCTTTCACCCTTGCTTTAGTTAAGCCTAAAGATGTCATACTTTGATATTAGTAAAAGGCTAGTGGAAAGTTCCCGTTATTGTGTCACTTGTTGAACTGGCCTTAGTTCAAGCCTTTAGTCAGAAATTATTCATTATTGATTATCAAGTTTCTCTAATCTTCAGCCAGAGATTTTGTAATATCATGTAACGGTTAATTTGTCAATTTGTTTCATTTGTTCACACTGGCTGGTTTCTTGTATAGACTTGTTGCAAATTTGGGGATTTTTAGCACAGTTTCCCGTCTGATCCGCTATCTTGGTTAGGGAGATACTAATTATTAAGAGTTTCTTAAGATTTTGTAAGCGTATTGTCCCAACCTTGCACTGTGGCTAAACCTTCATTGGACTTGAATAACGCTATGACACCTATAATGCTGCGTCAACTCTGGTCTTTAATTGAAAACACCCAAGCGGACTTAATTCTGCAACAGGATGACTCCAGCTTAGTGAACTGGCTGTTGGCGAAACTCCGGGAAGTGCGATCGCTTGAAGGGGAGGAAAGCCAAGCGATCAGCCATTACTTACAAACCAAAACCTCCCTCATTCGCGATTTAGCGGCCCAACGCTAAAAAGAACCCTCTGCTCAATTCCCGCGATTTGATGCTGGGTTCCTTGGCCCTATTCTGACCACCTAACGGATTTTCTGCCCGACGATCCAATCCCGAATTAACTGATTGACCCGATCAGGATCTTCATCATGGGGACAGTGACCCGCTTTGAGAAAAAACTCCGTTAACTGGGGATAATACTGGCGGAATTTCGCCGATCTTTCCCGGGAATTCATCCAAGGATCTCCCTCTCCCCAAATCATCAACAAGGGACACCTTAATTGTTGTAACAAGACATCATTTTTTTCCCCTTGGGGTGACTTAAACACCGAGGCAAACACCTCCACCGCACCAGGATCACAAGACGGGCGATAAATATCCTCCACTAACTGATCCGTAACCGCACGTTTATCTACATAGACCTTTTCCAGCGTTTTGCGAATATTGCGGCGCTGGCGGACATACTGAAACAGTAGGTAACTCGCCCAAGGTTGGAGCAAGATCGAACGTAGGGTTTTACCGATTGTTTGTTGTACCGTGGGGGCTTTTTGCACCTCATTGGGATTGGTAAAAGGCCCGGCACTGTTCAATAAAATCAGACCCTTCGCCGACTCAGGCCGTTGAGCAGCCACACAGAGGGAACTATAGCCCCCGAGGGAGTTTCCCGCTAAAACAACAGGCTGACCTATGACAGTTTGAATAAAATCGTGCAGTTGGTCCCGCCACAAATTGCCGCTATATTGACGATTGGGCTTACTCGAACGTCCAAAACCTAACAAATCAATCGCCCAAACCTCAAAATGATCTTGTAGTCCCCTTAAATTTTTGCGCCAGTGATCCGTTGACGCACCAAATCCGTGAACTAGGAGTAGAGGAGGATATCCTCCTTTAACCTGTCCCGTTTTAACATAATAGATGGACTCACCCTGCCATTGCCAGTAAGCCCCGGGGAGGGTTTCCTGTTGTGCCGTTGCCCTTACTTGCATGACTGCCCTAAGTGTTAAGTTACATTAATTTATGTTTTTTATTGTAACGCGATACCAGTAAGCTGTACATCTTTGGTGTGAGAAACCCGGTTTTTGGGGCAATTGGGGCGAAAAAGGGAGGGAATGGGGACAACCCGGTTTCTGAGGTGGGCTAGGGAAAACATCTTTAGTGCGAGAAACCCGGTTTTTGGGGCAATTGGGGCGAAAAAGGGAGGGAATGGGGGCAACCCGGTTTCTGGGATGGGCGAGGGAAAAAGGATAACGACAGTCCCCTCTAATACGATTCAAAATAGTTGTCAGTAAGACATTAACTGAAAGCCCTAATTATTTTCGCTGCCCCTGTCTCCGCTTAACGCCAAACCCATAAACGTATAAATCAGCTACAGCATAGTCATAACGCTTTTTATTCTTTCTCTCAGCTATCAAACCAATTTGCTGCAATCTTTTCAAGAAATTCTCGAAAGACAAATTAGACTGATTAGCCACAGTATCGCGCCATAATAGCTCTAGATCCTCCTCCTTGAACAAAGAACTTAATTCATTCATACGGTCAAAAAATGCTAAAAATTCTGGATATTCATTTTTAATCGCATCACACCGTTCTTTAGAAGCCGCCTCCAAACCTTCAGTCAAAGACTTCCAACCTAATAAACGATTACTCGCGACATTTTTTGTTTGTGTTTTTAACTCGACATCTCTAGCTGTATTCAGTAAAATAGTTAAAGAACGCGGATAGGTATTGTTACTGGCATCGGTTAGGCGGGAATAAACCCATTGAGACACATAAGCATTTTTGCCCTTTTCAACCTTCAAGCCCCATAACGGCCCTAATGCTTGACGCAAAGCATCTTCACTGGCTTCATCAATCCCATTATCCGCCAGAGGCAAAACACGGTTAGAAAGCATTTTGAAATCGATAGATCCCCCAATTGCTAAACGATAGGCTAAACGCAAAAAATCGATTTTTCCCCACTGCAATAGTAAAGTACGTGCTTCACCAAAATGACTTTTATTGGTGAAAATCAAATTACTCCAGATATCCTCTCGCAAAAATACTTTAAAACGAATATGATATAAGCCTTGATTATTGAGATCGTAAATCAGACGCATCAACCCGCCCAAGGCCACTTTTTGCCAATCACTACCTTCTTTAATATCCTGATCTAAATCGTCATAAAGTAACCAGATTTTTTGTGCCACTTCACTCAATGACTGATTATAATAACTCAAAGCATCTCTACAACAGGAATTTAAAACTTCATCTGTCACAAATTCAACCAGTTTGTTAGTATGTTTTGCTTCCCAAATATGGGGATTTTCCAGAGAAAAATTATAGTTTAATCGGGATAGCAAGCGTTTAAATTTAGGCTGCTTCAATATGGTAATAAATTTAGGAACTGAACGATAAAGTTGAATCACAGCATAAGCCCGCCATAACGATAACCAATCCTTTTTCTGTTCATTAAGTTTTTGACCGATTTGATCAAAAACATCAACTGTAGGTCTAAATTGATTACTATTCCCGTGACCCGACAATATGGTTATATTTTCTAGCCGACCCCGTGCATACTTTTCAGCATTTTCACGATGCTGAGTAAATAAGGTGTAGAGCGTTGACTTCCCTGTACCTTTCCGCCCCCGAATTACCCAAACAGCATCGTCTAAGCAACGCTCAAAATCAGTTGTCTTTTGAAAAATTTTATCAAAATCATCATCTAAAATACTAGCAGCATCACGTTCTGAAAAGGATAAAGATTTTACCAAACTTAAACGGTTAGATGCACTAATTATTGCGTCAGATTCTAGTACACTATTTTTTTCTAGTAAATAATTTGCAATGGGAGCGTAGTAAGGCAAAGCCGTCTCAACCGGAAACTGAGTAACACCAGCTATATTAGGATGATAAGGAATTTGGATCAGTTCTTTTTGTTGATCATTAGTTAACTCTAAAGAATGTTTTATATTGTCAACTAAATTAGTGCCAATGATACCTTCAGGAACAGGGGATAATACCAATTTGACATCAGCATGAGTCAGTTCATTTACAGTGTTTCTAACAAAACGAACACCTTCAGCATTTTGTTCACTAGGATATAAGACGATAAAAATATCATCCGCCAACCCTAACAACGTGAAACCACCCCATTCATTGAGTCCTGTTCGTGCATCAATCAGCATGATATTGGGTTGAAACTGCTCCCAAAGTTCCTGCTCAAACTGCAACCATGGAGCATCAGCCTTATCAAAAAGGTGTGTAGTGGTCAACAGTGATAATCGTTGCACATATCTCCGCCCAATATTCCCCGCAGGTACAACGAATAAAGGACGTTTAGAATGTGTGTCGGTAACGCTGTAGATAATGCCTTCCTCACCCCCTAACTCAACTTGCGGTTGATAAACTTCATTTAAAAAACAAGTTTGGCGTTCCCATAAATAATCAACTAAACCTACTTTTAACGGGGCTTTTTGAGGAGGAAGTAAAGTATGTAAGCCCGGTGCTTCAACATCCATGTCAACAATAACAACGCGCTGGCCAGAACGGATTAATTGAAAAGCCGTTTGGATTAATGCTGTACTTCTGCCGACTCCCCCCTTGTAGGAATAAAATACCACACGCTTGACCTGATGACTGTCTTTTTCAGAAACCGTTTTGCCTGAGGCTAACATATCTACAGCTTTTTGCCATGATGTGGGAATTTCACTGTTTGTATCTGATAGTGCTATGCCTTGCTCAATTGCTTCTTCAGGAGTATATAATTCAACGATGCCAACAGATAAATCAGCTTTTTTAATTAAGGGTTCAACTTTTTGTAATCGCTCGACTCTACTCTTTCCATTAAACGCTTCTGAGATAACGGTTAACAAAACAAAACCACCATCTCCAACATCCAGTTGAAAATTATTGGAGAATTTACGCTTTAGTTCTTCACGCAGTTTTGAGGGATTCATCAAATTCTTACCTCATTCTTTTCTAGCCAACCATAAACATAATCAAAACTCTTTTTCCACTCATCTCGCTGAATGGGCGATGCTTGAGCCACATAGCGCAAACTGATATAATCAACAGAGGTTGCGCCAAGAGGGTAAATCAGACAGTTGAGGTGCTTTAGAAGTTGCTTATCTGATTTTGCCAATTGGTATAATTCTGGCATATGACGTAGGGCTGTGATCAAACTATGCCCTGGATTACGAATCTGCTGAGTGAACATAGAGTCCTTCTTTCTACGACTTTTTTCATCCCATTCACTGATGCTATGATAGGAGGCGAGCAATGACTTTAAACGACACTCAACACTAATACCACCCAAATGCAAAGCCGCGATATTGTGGTTTTCTAGCTCCAGTAGAGCCTCAGCATCTTTTTTTCTTGCTAAACATACACTAGCAAAATCTTCCATAACTAACTCAGATATTACCCGTCCAAAAAGCCGCAAATTATTTTACTACTATGGTACTAGGCAGAGCCAAGTAATGAGACGTTGCTGGCACTTCTTCCCACCTACAAGGAACAAAAAAAGAGGAGAAATGACGCTCTCCCCTCTTGCTCTTTCCCCTTCACTCAGGATTAACCTTGTTTGGCTTGTTCAGCCTCAATGCGTTTCATGGCTGTGGTGACACTTTCGGGCAAAATCACCACTAAACCGTCATCCTTGACCTTTTCAAACCCGGTGTTGATGGCTTCCTGTTCATCTAAAATCCGATCATACTGGGCTTCGGGATTCTCTTGCAGGATGCCCTTAATAATCAGATCGGCGACTTCCCCAGAATTGCGACCTCGACGGTCATAGTCTTCCTTGACGATCATGTAATCAAACATTTGCGCCGAAAGACGACCCAATTGGATTAAGTCCTCATCCCGTCGATCTCCTGGGCCACCAATCACGCCGACGCGATCGCCTTGCCAATTCTTCACAAAGCCACCCAGTGCCTCATAACTCGCCGGATTGTGGGCATAATCCAATAAAACATGGTACTGCCCCAAATCAAATAAATTCATCCGTCCGGGGGTTTTTTCCGCCGATAAATTAAAGGTGCGTAGTCCTTGACGAATTAACTCCACATCCACCCCCTGAGCAAAGGCCGCTAAACAGGCCGCCAAAGCATTGGCAATCATAAAGGGAGCCATCCCCCCCATAGTAATGGGGACATTTTTAGCCTCTTCAATGCGGAAGGTTAAACTCCCCTCCAAAATGGACAGATAGCCATTTTCGTACACAGCCGCCAGTTTACCCCGACGTAAATGATCTTGTAAGACAGGATTCTCTGAATTCATGGAGAAATAGGCGATTTTCCCCTTCACCCGTTCCGCCATCCCCGCCACTCGTTCATCATCAGCATTTAACACCACATAACCGTTGGGAGAAGTGGCTTCGGCCACGACACTCTTTAAGGAGGTTAACTGTTCAATGGTGTTAATATCCCCGATGCCTAAATGGTCAGCAGCCACGTTTAAAACGACCCCCACATCACAACTATCAAAGGCCAGACCAGCGCGCAAAATGCCACCCCGCGCCGTTTCCAACACAGCCACTTCTACGGTGGGGTCGCGTAAAATCACCTGAGCGCTTTGGGGGCCGGTGGTGTCGCCTTTTTCCACTAAGTAATCCCCAATATAAATCCCGTCGGTGGTGGTGTAACCAATCACTTTGCCCGTTTGACGGAAGATATGGGCAATCAGGCGGGTGGTGGTGGTTTTGCCGTTGGTGCCGGTAATGGAAATAATGGGGATGCGGCTGGGGGTGCCGGGGGGGAATAACATATCTAACACGGCACCGCCTACATTGCGCGGTAATCCTACACTGGGGGCGGCGTGCATTCGGAATCCGGGGGCGGCGTTTACTTCCACCACTACGCCGTCGGTTTCCCGCAAGGGTTTACTGATATCTGAGGTGACGACATCAATCCCTGCAATATCTAAACCGATGTGTTTAACGACCCGTTTGGCTAACCAAATATTTTCCGGGTGAATTTCATCGGTGCGGTCAATGGCAATTCCCCCTGTACTCAAGTTGGCGGTGGCGCGTAAAAATACCCGTTCGCCTTTGGGGAGTACGGAGTCGAGATCATAATTTTGCCGCTTTAACACATCAATGGCAGTTTTGTCAAGGGTGATCCGGGTTAAAACATTATCATGACCATCGCCTCGGCGGGGATCTTCGTTGGTGATGTCGATTAACTCGCTGATGGTGGAACGTCCGTCTCCGGTGACGTGGGCGGGGACTCGCTCGGCTACGGCGACCACTTCCCCATTGACGACTAAAATCCGGTGGTCACTGCCGCGATAGTAGCGTTCAATAATCACGGAGCGAGTTTTGGCGGCATTACTGGCGAGATCGTAGGCTTGTTGGGCGTCTTCCCAACTGTTAATGTCAATGGTGATGCCCCTTCCGTGGTTGCCGTCGAGGGGTTTAATTACGATGGGATAGCCCCCGACATCTTCTATGGCTTCTTCGAGTTCGTCGAAATATTGAATCACGGTGCCTTGAGGGACGGGAATGCCTGCATCGCGGAGAATGGTTTTTGTCCCTTCTTTGTCACAGGCCAGTTCTACGGCCAGAATGCTGGAATAGTCGCTGAGGGTAGCTTGAATGCGTTTTTGGTGGACTCCGTAGCCCAGTTGTAACATGGCCCGCGCACTGAGTTGAATCCAGGGGATTTTTCGCTCGTCGGCTTCGGTGATGATGGTTTCGGTGCTGGGGCCAAGGGAGGCGTTTGACCAGAGTTCGCGAAGGTCTTGGAGGTCTTGTTCTAGTTCGGCTTGGGGATAGGTTCCGGTATCGACGATGCTCTGACAGAGACGAACGGCGGCACGGCCGGCGTAGCGTCCGGCTCGTTCGTCCATGTACTCAAACACCACGTTATACACACCTTGCTCGGCGGTTTCTCGGGTGCGACCAAAGCCAACGCGCATTCCGGCGAGGTCTTGGAGTTCTAGGGCAACGTGTTCGATGATATGCCCCATTAAGGTCCCTTCGCGTACCCGTTCTAGAAAACCACCCCGATAGCCCGGTGAACAGTAGTGTTCGACGAGGCTGGGTAAGACTTCGTTTAGCCCTTCGTAAAACCCTGAAATTTGGTTGGAGTAACGCTCATCGAGGTCTTCTAAATCCAAGCGCATAACAATTAGCTTGTGATAGCGAATGCTCCAATAGTTGGGTCCTCTGAGGGTTAGGGTTTTGAGAATTTTCATATCTGATTGGTTTAGGGGGTTCAGAAGGGGTAGAGCCTATAAAGCCAACCCCTAGTTTCTCCCCTTGAAAAGTGGCATGGCTGTTCATTTTGAACAGTTTGCCAAGTTCTCTGGGGAGGGGTGAAATGGCAGGGAGAGGGGGGAGTCCAGTGGGAGTATGAACAATGACGGGTGAGTGGGAAGGGCGAAGGGTTTGGGGCTTGGCCTATGGCTCACCAGATGGCGGTTCATGGACTGTTCTCCTAGGAGATCATCCGGCCGATTTTTCGTCGGTCATGGGGGTGAGGGGATGGCGCTGATAGAGATGGTAGCGATCGCCATGACAGAGAATATGCAGCCGTAAACTGTGTAAACTCAAGGGATCTGTCACGCCTACATCCATTTGATTGGTGTAGGACAGGTCTTGAGCGTCCACTATGGTAACGGTGCCTTTCCCCATCACTTGAATCCAACCATCTTGTTCAAACATGGCGCAGGTATCTTCATCAATCCCCACTCCCAGACGATCGGGATGGATGGCGATCGCACTCAATAAACGCGCCATGCGGTTGCGGTTGTGGAAATGTTGGTCTACTAGGACTTCGGGAATAATCCCTAAGCCCATTGCCATGTCTACTAAGGAGCGATTGGGAGATTCTCCACTTCCCCCTCCACCAATCATGTGATGACCCATGACGGCGGCTCCGGCACTGGTTCCGGCGAGGGTGACTTCTCCTTTTTGGACGCGATCGCGAATTCGTTCCATAATGGGGGTTTCTGCTAACAGTCCACAGAGACGGAGTTGATCCCCCCCGGTTAAGAAGACCCCCGTACATTCTTCTAAAAATTCCATGTATTTGGGATCTTCCGCTTGGGAACGCTCGCGAATATCAATAATTTCCAGCCGCTTGGCTCCCATGTCCTCGAAAATATGCCGATAGCGATCGCCTATCAAGAGAGGTTCCCGAGATGCCGAGGGGACTATGGCAATCACTGCATCGGCCGCGCCGGAACGATTGAAAAAAGTGTGCAGAATTTCTCTACCATGCACTTTATCCTCTGCGCCGCCAATCACCAAAATAGCTGTCTTTGTGGGTTTGGGCATCTGGGTTCCTGAAACTTGAGACTCTATTTGCAGCATATATCCTATCGCGTTTGGGCATAGTATATAATTTAATGCTTTTTCGTTCCGCTTCGGACAAAAGAATTAATTCCCCATGCGCTTTGATTTAATCACATTATTTCCTGAATTCTTCACCTCCCCGTTGCAGAGTGGACTATTGGGCAAGGCCCTAGCCCGGAACATTGCCCAAGTGTATCTGACCAACCCCCGGGATTTCACCCAAGATAAACACCGACGGGTGGATGATGAACCCTATGGCGGTGGGGTGGGAATGTTACTCAAGCCTGAACCCCTGTTTGCGGCGGTGGAGTCTTTGCCGATTTTACCCCGTCGGGAAATCATCCTAATGTCTCCCCAAGGAGAACCCCTCAAACAAGGCATCTTACAAGAGCTAGCCCACAATTACGACCAATTATTGTTAATCTGTGGTCACTATGAAGGGGTTGATGAGCGAGTTCGGCAACATTTAGTAACAAGGGAAATTTCTCTGGGGGATTTTGTGTTAACCTGTGGCGAAATTCCGGCCTTGGCACTTTTAAATGGAGTCATTCGTCTCCGTCCAGGGACTGTCGGGAAGGAAGCCTCTCTCAAGTTTGAGAGTTTTGAGGAAGGATTATTAGATTACCCCCAATATACTCGCCCCCCGGTGTTCCGAGGGTGGGAAGTCCCCGACGTTCTGCGTTCCGGGAATCATGCCCAGATTGAAGCCTGGCAAAAAGAACAACAACAACAACGAACCCGCGATCGCCGTCCCGATCTCTGGCACGCTTGGCAACAAGCCCACCCCAACTCATCAGACTAGAGGCTTTTCCCGAAGAAATACCCCAGATCCGCCTTTAGCACACATCTTTAAACCTGATTCACCCCATAACAGGAGGTTCCTATGAAGATCAAACCTATCCAGCAAGTGGCAGCGGCCCTCAGTGGTCTGCTGCTGCTCCCCTGGGGGAGTCCTACTCTCGCTCAAAGTACCCCCTTTGGGCAAGTAGAAGTCCAACAAGATAGTTTTGTGGCGATCGCCACCCCCTTCGGTGTAGAACGCCGACAGTATAACCTACTGATTGTTCAGCAACTCAACAACCGTCAACCCTGTTGGCGAGAATACGGCAGCAACCCCACCCTCATTGATCCCCTACTACTCAACTTCGACTTTACAGGCATTTGTGAGCGTAGCACCGACAGCAACGGCTATTCCCTACGCATCGGCAACGAAGACTACGGCTGGCGTTTTATTCTCCGTCTCGTCCAACGGGGCGATGAGGTCGTTTTAGTTGCCTCCTCCATCCGGGAACCCAACACCCGCCCCATCGAAATCGGGCGCACCCACGGCCTCGCCGAAGGCTACATGAAAATCCATCTCGATCCCGGTTGGCGCTTCACCAAACGCACCTACGGCGGCCGCACCCTCGGTCACGTCTACCTCACTGCCGACTCCCTCAACACCGCCAGCCCTCCCCCACCCCCGGCCACTCGTCCCGTCACCAACACCCCACCCCCCACCGTTGACCGGGAAATCATCTTTACTCCCCCCTCCACCGGGGCCCCTGCCCCCCTTCCCAACACCCAGCCCCC
>NZ_JAIHOM010000075.1 GCF_026130165.1 Spirulina subsalsa FACHB-351
TCAACTAGAACCCATATTTGTTCTGATTGTGGGTTGATAGAAGATAGAGATATAAATGCTGCAATTAATATCCTGAAATTAGCATTAAGTACGGTAGGGCATACCGGATCTAAAGCTTGGGGAGATTGGCCCTCTAGCCTAGTTGGAGCAATCCTGCTAGGTTATGGCGAGTCTGTGAACCAAGAATCCTCGTGCCTTTAGGCCGAGGAGTGTCAAAAAATCGGCAATGAAGCTTAATCGTAGTAAAGCGGATCTTGTTCGCTTCGCTGTGGAAAGGTTACTTGAGGAGTTAGAGGCGTAACAAGTTAAGTAAAGTGTTGCTTAAATGATTACTGTACTTAATGCTTAAATTTAAGGGAGTGGCGATCGCCCTAACATGGAAACATTCGAGACAGATCGCGCCTATATTTGGAAGATTGAGAGAGAGAGGATTTTGCTAGATGATCACAGGTGAACTCAAAACAAAGGTGGATAAGCTCTGGGATACCTTCTGGAGTGGTGGCATTAGTAATCCGTTATCGGTCATTGAGCAGATCTCTTATTTGCTCTTTATCAAACGCCTTGATGAGTTTGAACTCGTAAAGGAAAAAAAAGCGAATCGGTTGGGCGGCACAGTCAAAAATCCCACGTTTTCACCGGAACAGCAGGCTTGTCGGTGGTCGAATTTTAAGCAGCTAGAAGCATCACAAATGCTGGAGGTGGTGCGGGATCAGGCTTTTCCGATGATTAAAAATCTGGGGAAGGCAGGGGGAGCCTATGCCCAACACATGAAGGATGCGACGTTTATGATCGCCAATGCCTCGCTGTTGTCTACGGTGGTAGAGCAGATCGAACAGATTCCCATGGCGGATCGAGATACCAAAGGGGATCTCTATGAATATATGCTCTCGAAACTCAGCACGGCAGGCACGAATGGGCAGTTTAGAACGCCGCGCCACATTATTAAGATGATGGTGGAGTTGATGGAGCCGAATGCTCATGAGGTTGTTTGTGATCCGGCTTGTGGGACGGGTGGGTTTTTGGTGGCGGTGGCGGAATATCTGCGGGAACTGAAGGATAGTGATGGCAATTTGGTGCTGAATGGGTTGGGAAATCGGGAGCATTTTAATTCGGGAATGTTCCACGGGTTTGATTTTGACCCGACGATGTTACGGATTGGCTCGATGAATATGATGCTCCACGGCATTGAAGACCCGAAGATTGAGGCGCGGGATTCTCTATCGCAGGATCATGGGGGTGTGGAGGAGGCGTTTACGTTAATCCTTGCGAATCCGCCGTTTAAGGGGTCTTTGGATAGTGAGAGTATTGCTAATGATTTGGCGGCTGTGGTGAAGACGAAAAAGACGGAGCTGCTATTTTTGGCGTTGTTTTTACGGCTGCTGAAGAAGGGGGGACGAGCGGCGGTGATTGTGCCGGATGGGGTGCTATTTGGTTCGTCGAAGGCGCATAAGGATTTACGGCAAATGATTGTGGAAAATCATAAGTTGGATGGGATTGTCTCGATGCCGTCGGGGGTGTTTAAGCCTTATGCGGGGGTTTCGACTGCAATTATGATCTTTACGAAGACGGGGGCGGGTGGTACGGATTCGGTTTGGTTCTACGATATGCAGGCGGATGGGTTATCTCTGGATGATAAAAGATCGCCTGTTGCGGAGAATGATATTCCTGACATTATTGAACGCTGGAAAAGTCGGGATTTAGAAAAGGATACTGACCGGACGGCTAAGGCGTTTTTTGTGCCGAAGGGGGAGATTGCGGCCAATGGTTATGATCTGTCGATTAGTCGGTATAAGGAAGTTGAGTATGAGGAGGTGAGTTATGCGCCACCATTGGAGATTTTAGGGCAGTTGAAAGCTTTAGAGAATGAGATTTTGGCTGATTTAGATGACCTTGAGGGGATGTTATGAGTGTTTTAGTTTCTAGTAAAAGTGATATTTTTGAGCAACTAAAAGCGCACTGGGAAACGCTGGAGGGCTACGGGGTGCGGCGGTGTGGTTTGTTTGGTTCGTTTCGGCGGGATGAGGCAACTCCTGAAAGTGATATTGATCTGTTGGTGGTGTTTGAGCCGGATCTGAAAACGTTTCGGAATTTTATGGATTTGTATTTTTTCTTTGAGGAGCTTTTTGGGCGCAAGGTTGATATGGTTACGCCAGAGTCTTTGAGTCCTTATCTCAAGGATCATATTTTGGGTGAGGTGGAATATGTCTCGTTCAGTTAAGGTTTATTTATGCCATATTCGGGATGAAGCTGATTTCATATTAAGGTTTTCCCAAGGGTTAGATAAAGAGGCTTTCTTGAGTAATGAAACTTTGATGCGTGCTTTTGTTCGTAGTCTTGAAATTATTGGGGAGGCAACGAAAAATTTACCAAATGATTTTAGGGAAAATTATCCTGATGTGCCTTGGAAACTTATGGCAGGAATGCGAGATAAGTTAATTCATGATTATTTTGGGGTTAATTATGATGTGGTTTGGGATGTCGTCACCTTAGAAATTCCGGCTCTACATCTGCAAATTCAAGAAATAATTAAAACGCTATAAATAAACTTGAGGAGATAGTTAAATGTTAATCAGACAAGATTTTTTGCCAAATAAATGGGATAAGGTTGACCTTGACAATGTAGTTGATTTTTTGGATAGTCAAAGAAAACCTATTACTCAAAAAGATAGAGTTCAAGGCAAATACCCATATTATGGTGCTAATGGTCAGCAAGATTCTATCAATGATTATATTTTTGATGAACCTTTAGTTTTATTGGCTGAAGATGGTGGACACTTTGGAAATCCAGAAAAAACTATTGCTTATCAAATAGAAGGAAAATGTTGGGTTAACAATCATGCCCATGTTTTAAGACCCAAAAATAATATTGATATCAGATACTTATGTAGATATCTAGAACGTTTTGATGTTGTACCTTTTATTACAGGAAGTACTAGAGGCAAATTAACAAAATCCGCAGCATCTAAAATTCCTGTTCCACTCCCCCCGATCGCCGAACAAAGAAGGATAGCGGCAATCCTCGACAAGGCTGACGGCATCAGACGCAAGCGACAGGAGGCGATTCGGTTAACTGAGGAATTAGGGCGATCGCTCTTCCTCGATATGTTTGGCGATCCTGTCACTAACCCAAAAGGCTGGGAAGTTAATAATTTAGGTAATGTTGGAAATTTAGAAAGAGGCAAATCTAAGCATCGACCTCGGAATGATCCATCCTTACTTGGTGGAAAATACCCTTTAATTCAAACAGGTGATGTTGCTAATTGTAAGAGTATTATTCAAAAATATTCTCAAACTTATTCTGAAAAAGGATTAGCACAAAGTCGTTTATGGAAAGCGGGAACTTTGTGCATAACAATTGCGGCAAATATTGCTGAGACTGGTATTTTAAGTTTTGATGCTTGTTTTCCTGATAGTATTGTTGGCTTTTCTCCATCGGCGAAAATGAATACTAATTTTGTGCAAGGCTGGTTTTATTTTTTTCAGCCAATTCTTGAAGCAAGCGCACCTCAATCAGCACAAAAAAATATAAATCTTGCAATTCTTCGAGATCTTAAAATCATTGTCCCCCCAGTTGAAAAACAGGAGCATTTTTCTAAAATTATTGAGAATTTAAGAAAACAATCAGAAAAATTAGAAGCTCACTTAAAAGAATCAGAAAATCTATTTAACTCCCTACTGCAAAGAGCCTTTCGCGGTGAGTTGTGATGAATCATTAAAAGGAAATTTAACTGTGTCCCAAACTATCATCCTGATAGACATCGCTATTTTTAAACCTCATTGATAACCATCTGTAGGCGATCGCAGAGAACTGTAACCATGATTACCCTCCAAGAAAACTATCCTCTTACTCCACAACTCAAAGCAATCCTAGAAAAACTCAAAACAAAAATTCAACAACACTACCCCGAACAACTCGAACAAATCATCCTTTTCGGTTCCCAAGCCCGACAACAAGCCGAACCTGACTCAGATATCGATGTGGCGATCGTTCTAAAAGGACCTATTAACCCCGTCACAGAAATCAAAAAAAATAACCCTTGGATTAGCGATTTTTGCCTTGAAACCGATGCCCTAATCAATTGTATTTATCTTTCCTCTGAACAGTTCCAGACCAAAGAAACCCCGCTAATACGGAACATCAAAACCGAAGGTATTCTAGTGTGAACGAAAACCAACAGCAACTCATTGCCAAAGCAAAACAAAGCCTCAATGCAGCCCAGTATTTATATGAAGGTGAATACTACGATTTTGCCGTTGCCAGAGCCTACTACACCATGTTTTATGTCGCCTCTGCATTCCTAGAAAGTGAAGGACTCAGCTTTTCCAAACATTCAGCCGTGATTTCTGCCTTTGGTCGAGAGTTTACCAAAACAGAACGCATCCCCAAAGAATTTCATCGTCACCTCAAGGAAGCCCAAGATCTCCGATTACTAGGAGATTATGGCGAAATGAATATCCTAGAAAAAGAAGAAGCCGCGACTCAAATCGAAAGAGCCGAAGCTTTTTTAAACCTTATCTATACCCATCTGTAGGCGATCGCCATGACTTCAAACTTCGATTTTCTCCAAACCGATTTTCCAAAGTTATTTGACCATGCGACCCATGCCGAAAGCCTAGTCTATAGTGCGCCCCGTGCCAGTTGCTTCTATAGCCGCTACACCTTAGAACAAGCCGTCCTGTGGCTCTACGAAAACGATCCCTATCTCCAACTGCCCTACGACACCAAACTCGGTGCGCTGATCCACGAACAAACCTTTCAAGATAATCTTTCCCCCGGCATTTTCCAGAAAATACGCATCATCCACAAAGTCGGAAACATTGCCGCCCACCAACAAAAGGCGATCGGCGATCGGGATGCCCTCCACCTCATCGAAGAACTCTTTCATTTCCTGTATTGGGTTTGTCGCTACTACTCGAAAAATGGCAAAAACCTAGGCGAAATCCCCTTTAATCCCGCCCTACTCCAACAGCCCGAAACCAGCGGCACAGCAGAAAAAACCCTCGAAGAACTCCAACAACTCGAAGCCAAACTCTCCCAAACCGAGGCGATGAAACGGATCGCCGAAGAACGCCAAAAACAAACCGCCGCAGAATTAGCTGCCCTTAAAGCCCAACTCGATGCCCTCCTTGCCGCCAACAAAGCCGTACCCGATCACCACAACTGGAACGAAGCCAACACCCGCAAATATCTCATTGATGTCCTGTTACAAGAAATGGGCTGGGATCTCAGCGATCCAAACTGTCGCGAATATCCTGTTGAAGGAATGCCCCAATCCGTTAATAAATCAGGCACAGGCAAAATTGATTACGTCCTCTGGGATGACAACGGTTTACCCCTAGCCGTCATCGAAGCCAAACGCACCACCAAAGATCCAAAAATCGGACAACAACAAGCCAAACTCTATGCCGATTGTCTGGAGCAAAAATTTAACCAACGCCCGATCATTTTCTACAGCAATGGTTATCATACTTACCTTTGGGATGACCAGAACTATCCCCCCCGCGAGATCCACGGTTTTCTACGCAAAGACGAATTACAGCGGCTCATCTGGCAACGCACCAACAAAAAAGCCCTCCACCTCGTCCAAGTGAACCAAGACATTGCTGGATTTGAGCGACCCTACCAAATCGAAGCCATCAAACGCATCACCGAAACTTTTACCAGCAAGAACCGTAAAGCCCTCCTCGTCATGGCAACCGGAACCGGAAAAACCCGCACGGCGATCGCCCTTGTAGATGTCCTGATGCGAGCCAACTGGGTTAAACGGGTGTTGTTCCTAGCCGATAGAAACAGCCTCGTTAGACAAGCCAAACGCGCCTTTAACAAACACCTCCCCAATGCCACCGTCATCAACCTCGTCGAAGAAAAAGACGTACAGGGCGCGAATGTCGTGGTGTCCACCTATCCCACCGTGATGAACCAAATTAACCAAATTGAGCGCGACGGCAGAAAATTCGGCTCCGGTTATTTTGACTTGGTGATTATCGACGAAGCCCACCGCAGCGTTTACAAAAAATATCGCTACATTTTCGAGCATTTCGATTCACTGCTCATCGGCTTAACCGCCACCCCACGGGATGAAGTCAACCGCGACACCTACGAAATTTTTGGCTTAGAACAAGGCAACCCCACCTTTGCCTATGAACTCGACGATGCCATTAAAGACGGTTATCTCGTCCCACCCCAAGGCATTAAGATCAGCCTGAAATTTCCCACCGTTGGCATTAAATACAGCGAACTTTCCCCAGACGAAAAAGCCGAATACGAGGAAAAATTCACCGATCCAGAAACGGGCGAAATCCTCGACGAAATCAACGGCACAGCAATCAATAACTGGCTTTTTAATGACGACACCATCGACAAAGCCCTCGAAATCCTGATGGAATTTGGCTTAAGAGTAGACGGCGGCGATCGCCTGGGGAAAACCATTATTTTTGCTCGCAACCATAACCACGCCGAAAAGATCCTCGAACGATTCAACAAAAACTATCCCCACTACAACGGCAAATTTGCCAAGCTCATCGATAGCCATGACCCCTATGCCCAAAGTCTCCTAGATGAATTTTCTGAAAAAAGTAGTGATGTGGCGATCGCCGTTTCCGTGGATATGCTCGACACTGGCGTAGACGTTCCCGAAGTGGTGAATCTCGTTTTCTTCAAACCCGTCTATTCTCGCGTGAAATTTAACCAGATGATTGGGCGTGGAACCCGTCTTTGCCCTGATCTGTTTGCCCCCGGTGAAGATAAAACCGAATTTCTGATTTTTGACCTGTGCCGTAACTTTGAATATTTCGAGCAACAAGTAACCGAAACCGACCCAAAACCCGCCGAAGGATTAGCCGCCAAACTTTTTAAAACCCGCCTTGCCTTGTTTCAAACCGTAGCCACCCAACCCGAACTCAAAGAATTTAGAAACGAGATCGGCGATCGCCTCCATGAATACGTCGCCAGCATGGAACCCGAAAACTTTATGGTGCGCCGTCATCTCAAAGAAGTCGAAACCTTTAGTCAGCGGGAAAACTGGCAAAATTTCACCCCCCAACAACTCCGCACCCTAGAGGAGGTGATCGCCCAACTACCCAACGGACTTCCCAAAGAAAAACCAGAAACCCGCCGCTTCGATCTGCTGTGCTTACAAAACCAACATTATCCACACCAATTTCCAAGACGAACTAATCGACATTGGCGAGGCAACTGTCCCCATCGAGCAAACCGGATTTAGCCCCCACCAATACCGCAAAAAAGTCGAAACCTATATCCGCAACCACCAAGACCATGTGGCGATCGCCAAACTCCGCCGTAATCTTCCCCTCACCGACACCGACCTCAACGCCCTTGAAGCCATTCTTTTCACCACCGAAGGACTGGAGAGCAAAGAAAAATTCACAGAAGCCTTTAAGACCCAAGCCACCAACCTCAAAAGCTTTATCCGTAGCCTCGTCGGACTAGATCGCGCCGCCGCCAAAACTGCCTTTAGTCAATACCTCGAAAACACCCAATTCACCGCCAACCAAATCCGCTTCATCGAACAAATCATCGATCTACTCACCCAACAGGGCGTTATGGATCCAAAGCTGCTCTATGAACCACCCTTCACCGAGCTACACCATGAAGGCTTAGACGGACTCTTTAGTGATGATGATGCCGATAATATTGTGGCGATCATTCATTCCTTCAATGACTCGGTAGACATGAAGTTTGGCGTTGCTTAAGTGAACTACCCCACCCTGCCCTTGGCGAGGATGGGGCTTCCTGATTCAACGGGAACCCCAAACATTGACCGACTTTCCCTCTCTAGCCAAGCTTAGAAGGAAAGTCGGTCAATTCTCCCATCCCGGCTTAAGGATTGGGGCTAATGGTTGTAAGAGCCTGCATTTGGGGATTAGAGAAAAAGCGCGCTGCATCGGCTAGAAGGCGATCGCCCCAGAGATTTTTTTTCAGATAGTCTAAACTACCATACTCTTGATCAAGGGCTAAAGCAGCTTGACCCTGTTTGAGTGCCTCACTTTGACGGCCTTGGCGATAGCGGGCTACCGCAATGGCTAACATCGGTTCAGCCGCATTGGGATCAATGGCTAAGGCCGCTTCCCAGTCGGCGATCGCACCCTCAATATCCCCTTGTTCGTACCGCACTAAGCCAATATTATTGACACCAGGCCAAAAACGCGGTTCTTGTTCCATTGCCTTCTTGTAGGTGGCAATCGCTTCCGGGAAACGCTTCAACATCAGATAGGTATTGCCCAAATCAAATAAGCCTTCTAAGGAAGTAGAATCAAGCCTTAAGGCCGCTTCGAGTTCCCGGAGAGCAGCTTGATAATCCGCCTTTTGGAAATAAGCTGAACCCAAAGTAAATAAAATGCCCGCCTCCCGAGGAGCTAAACGTTGCGCCCGTCTTAAAACCGTAATCCCTTCGTCTAACTGTTGTTGCTGGACATACAAACTTCCCAAGACAAACCAAGATTCAAAAGTATCTGGGGCGAGTTGCGTGGCTAATTTTGCCCTCGGCAAGGCCAGATCGTATTGTTCAAAGCGAGCCAGTTGGATAGCATCTTGGACTAAGGCCAAGCCTTGGGTTTCCAACTCCTCCGCCTCCAGATTTAAGGTATAAGGGAGTAATGCTTGACCCGATGCAGGGAGGGCCAACTGCCAACAACCTGCGATCGCTAAAACAGAAAGTAACCAGTTACGTTTCGGCACAGTTCAGCCTCGAAATTTCCTATATCGCGTTCTATACTAAGCTATCACGCCCTTAAAGATTCTGCCGCCCCACCCCATCCCGACGGCGAGAGTTGACACAGTTAGGGACCATTGGCTATCCTCAAACAGTAATTTAGTAAACAGTTGTAGGGTGCATCAGACCGAATAACTGGGCTTCAACAGCAATTACTGTAATCCTGAAGCACCATCCCCTAACAGTAATCAATTATCAATTCCCATTCCCCATTCCCTATTACCTATTCGATGCGTAACCCGTTACCTTGGATTATTGGTTTAGTTGGAGGAGGAACTATCCTCGTCGGGATTGCCACCTACCAAGCTGTTTTTAATCCTCCTCAATCGGAACTCGACAATCTCACCATTGCCGTTCAACCGGAAAACCTCCAACTCCGTATTTCTGCAAATGGTACTGTTGTACCGATTCAAAGTGTAAATATTAGCCCCAAAACAGCCGGACGACTGCGGCGATTAGGGGTTGAACAAGGAATGCGAGTAGAAGAAGGGCAACCTCTCGCCGAAATGGATAATGATGAAATTGCCGCCCAAGGCATACAGGCCCAAGCCAACTTCAAACAGGCCATAGCCAGCTTACAAGAAGCGGAAATTCGCATTAATGGGGAAATTCAACAGGCCCGCGCCCGGTTTAATGCCGCCCAAGCCAGCTTAAGAGAAGCTCAAGCCCGCATCCCCACAGAGATTGATCAAGCTCAAGCCCAACTCGTAGCAGCCGAGGAACGTTTTAACCGGGCCCGTAGTCGGTACGAACGCTATCAAACCCCCGCCTCAGCCGGTGCCGTCTCGACTAATGCCTTTGACGATGCCGCCTTAGAATTGCGCAATGCTCAGGTAGCCGTGATTCAAGCCCAACAAAGCTTAAAGCGGGAAGTGCAAACCCGAGAGCCAGAAATCCAACGCCTACAAGCCAATGCCCAAGAAGCCCGCATTGCCCTAGAACAACGGGAACGCAATGCTCGCCTTGAACTAACCCGTTTACAAGGGGCCGCAGAAGCCGCTCAAGCCCAATTACGAGAAGTCCAAATTCGATTCCAAGATACCCAAATTCGCGCCCCCTTTGCCGGGATTATTACCCAAAAATATGCAACACCGGGGTCTTTTGTTACCCCCACCACCTCCGTTTCTGCAACGGCTTCGGCGACATCGGCCTCTATTTTGGCGATCGCCCAAGGTTTAGAAATCCTCGCGAAAGTCCCGGAAGTGGACGTGATCCGACTTCAGCCAGGTCAACCTGTGGAAATCATCGCCGATGCCTTCCCCAATCAAGTGTTTCGCGGTCGGGTCAAGTTAATCGCCCCCGAGGCCGTAGTAGAACAAAATGTCACCTCCTTTGAGGTACGGATTCAGTTAGATGAAACAGCCGAAAGTCGTTTATTATCCGGCATGAATGTAGATGTCACCTTTGTCGGGTTATCCTTGGGGCAAGCGTTAACCGTGCCGACAGTGGCCGTAGTGACCGAAGAAGGACAACGAGGCGTGATGGTTGTCGGAGAGAACAATCAGCCGGAATTTCGCCCGGTAGTCTTTGGGGCAACTTTCGAGGATAAAGTGCAGGTTCTCTCCGGTTTACAGCCCGGTGAGCGGGTTTTTATCGATTTACCCGATAGACCCCCACGTTAAGGCAGAATTCGGCCAAGACCCACCTTGATGATCAACAACCCATGTCTCAAGACTTTTTAGGGAAGGAACGAAAATTTCACGATCAATGGGCTTCGACCATTGATGTGGATGGAATTCGCGTCCGGGACTACTTTGAAGCCTGTACAGCCCCAGAAAACCGCTTTATATTGCATCACTTAGGGGAGGTGCAGGGCAAAAAATTACTCGATCTCGGCTGTGGGGCTGGGGAGAATAGCGTTTATTTTGCCCAAAAAGGGGCGCATTGTGTGGCGGCGGACTATTCTCCCGGTATGGTAGAGGTGGCGCTGCAATTAGCGGCAAAAAACCGCGTTTCTATCGAGGGATCTGTAGCTAATGCCATGGAACTCCCCTTTCCTGACGCTCATTTTGATATTGTTTACGCGGCCAATTTATTACACCATATCCCTAACCCTAAAATCGTTTTGGGGGAAATGCACCGTGTCTTAAAACCGGGGGGGAAAGCTTGTTTTTGGGATCCCCTAAAGCATAATCCGGTGATTAATGTATATCGCCGCATGGCCACAGAAGTCCGCACGGAGGACGAAACGCCTTTAGATATCCAAATTGTGCAAACGGTGCGATCGCGCTTTACCCAGGTTCAATATGATACCTTTTGGTTAGCCAGTCTCTGGATTTTTCTGCAATTTTATCTGATTGAAAAAGTTAACCCCAATCAGGAACGATATTGGAAAAAGATTATCTTAGAACAGGAGAGACTGAAGCCCCTTTATTGTCGCTTAGAACGACTCGATCGAGTTTTGAAGAAATTGCCGTTCATGAAGCGAATGTGTTGGAATCTCGCCGTAGTTGCCACTAAATAGGGCTTGCTGAATAAGGCTCTAATCCCAAGAATAGGAGAGGGGGGAGCAGGGGAGCAGGGGAGCAGGGGAGCAGGGGAGTCGGAGATAATTGTCAATTATCAATTATCAATTGTCAATTATCAATTCCCTTGTTGAGTCTAGCGTTGGGCTTTTTCAGCAAGCCCTAATTACTTCCAATACCCAGAGCGTAAAATGCTAATAATTAACCATAACCCGAACAAGGTGGCCACCGTGAAGAGAACATCACTCAGTAAGGCTAACTGGCGGGTATGAGCGCCCGTTGAAATGATAGCCGCCCCCATAATTAAAGACCCCACTACAATACTAAAAGAAAGACGATTAGCAGAATTATCAAGGCTGCGACGTAACCCCGACAATTCACGAATTCTTAAATTCCATTGGAGCGTTTCTGAACTGAGGCGGTCTAAAACTACTTCAAATTGTCGGGGACTTTGTAACGATAAAGCCTTGATATCTAAAGCCGCTCGTAAAGCTGTTTGTAGGGGATTATCTCCAAACAATTGACGACTAAATAAATCCGTCATGAGGGGCTTAAATTCATTGAGTAAATTTACTTCTGGGTTAAATCCTCGGGCTACCCCTTCTAAATTCGCCAGACTTTTAGCATAGAGGCCTAAATTCCCCGGCATTTTGATCTTGTTGGCCCGAGCAATCTGTAAAATCTCATAAAATGCTTCACTAAAATTGATTTGGGACAAGCTGACGTTATAATACTTACGCAGCATTTTTTCATAATCTTGTTCGAGTCGAGCAAGTTCCGTCAACTGGCTAGATTCTGAGAGGTCTAGGGTGAGTTGACTGCATCGTTTCGCATCGAGATCCACAATAGCTAATAAGACTTCGACCAGAATTTGCTGGGTGCGGGGGTCTAAACGGCCTACCATGCCGCAGTCAATCAGGGCAACTTGATCACTTTTCAAGTAAAAAATGTTACCGGGGTGAGGATCTGCATGAAAAAAGCCATCCACAAACATTTGCTGGAAAAAAGCCCGGAATAATAGCGTGGTGATCTCTTCTCGTCGCTTCTGTTCTCCGTCTCGGCTATAATCGGCGGGGACGATGGGGGCCTCTAGAATCGGCTGACCTTCTAGCCACTCCATCACAAGGAGTTTTTTCGTGGTGAGATGGCGGTGAATACTGGGGATTACAAGGTCTTTGGGGTCAAACCAGCGCGTTTTGGAGAGGTTTTGGCGCAATTCTTCGGTATATTGGGCTTCTTTGGTAAAATCCAGTTCAGCTTGTAGGGCTTTGGTGAATTCTTCGGCGAGGGAGACGACATCATAATCTCGTCCGACATCAGTGGCCCCGACTAATTCTGCGATCGCCTTGATTAATGCCGTATCTTGAGCCACAATCGTCTCAATACCCGGTCGCTGAACCTTCATCGCCACTTCCTGCCCATCTTTTAGCGTAGCGCGATGAATTTGGGCAATAGAACCAGCCGCGATGGGATTTGTATTGATCGTAATAAAGACTTCTTCAATGGGTCGATGTAACTCCCGACGGATGACCTGTTCAATTTCTGACCAGTGAACCGTCGGAACCTTCGCTTGCAGTGCCGTCAACGCCTCAATATAACGAGGGGAGAGCAGGTCAGGACGGGTACTGAGTAGTTGTCCCAGCTTGACATAAACAGGCCCCAATTCCACCAAAATATTGCGCAGAACTTCCGGGGGGGGAATTTGCGGCTCATCGGCTTTCCCGACGGTTAAAATCCCGCGCATATAGTCCCAGCCATTGCCTAGCACAATTTCTAGGATTTCCCGTTGTCGTGCAGTGTTTTGTGTCAGTGCAAGAACCATATTGCCTTTAGAAAAGTGAATGAAGAGAGAAGGAGTCCAATTTCTAACCGTAGCACAGGGTTAAGAATTTGATACCTCTTGCTTGGAGGGCTAACCAGGAGATCGGGCTGTCCCCATCCTTTTTTCTAGAAATATCGCCCGTTTCAATGAGATGTGAATAATGACCAGATCCTCCCTTTCTAGTAAACCCAACCTCAACCGAACATTCTCCTCCATTTCCTAAAATATTATCGGTAAACTCTCCTAACCTAATACGGTTTTTTCGACTTTAATTTCTGAATTCATTAGCGCAGAATAAAAATGTAATCAATCCCTAAAGCAACCGATTACTTGGAGGAAAGAGTTATGGCTTTAATTCGTTGGCAACCTTTTGCAGAAATGGAAACCCTTCGTCAACAAATGGATCAACTGTTTGACGAAATCTCCCAAAAAACTTACAATCCTTCCGCCCTGTGGAAACCCGCCATTGAACTGAAAGATACAGCAGATAAACTCATTTTACAAGTTCAATTACCCGGTATTAACCCCGATGACCTCGATATTAATGTGACCCGCGAAGCCGTTTCTATTCAAGGGGAATATCGCAGCAGCGAACAAAGCGAGGATAAAGGAGTTTATCATTCTGAATTCCGGTATGGGCAGTTTAAACGGGTAGTTCCTCTCCCCATTGCTATCCAAAATGACCAAGTAACGGCTAACTTTGACCACGGCATTTTAACCTTGACCTTACCCAAAGTGACCGAAGCTGTAAACCGAGTGGTTAAAGTCAAACTCAATGGGGAGAATAGCTCTAATCCACCACTACAATCTGACTCCCAAGGGTAAAGATTGTTGTCGCTGGTTGACCACGGTCATGGCATAGATAATTCTTGTCCCCACTTGTTAGTTTAACAAGTGGGTTTTTCTGTTAGGTCAGAAATACCGCTCTGAGCTACAATTAAGATGGACTTATTTGAGAAAAGAATCAGACTGAATGGATACCTTTCAAGCAATTCAAGAACGTCGATCGGTTAAACACTTCGACCCTAATCATCAAATGACCGATGCAGAGATTAATACTCTCCTAGGAGCAGCTATTTTATCCCCGACTTCTTTTAATATTCAACATTGGCGTTTTGTCGTGGTGAGAAACCCTGAATTACGGCAACAAATTCGCGCTGCTGCTTGGGATCAAGCACAAGTGACTGAGGCATCTATTGTGATTCTACTCTGTGGGGATGTTAAAGCGTGGGCAAAAGATCCCCAACGTTATTGGCGCAATGCCCCGGCTGAGGTGCAAAATGTTTTAGTCCCCATGATTGGTTCTTTTTATGAAGGGAAAGAACAGTTGGCGCGAGATGAGGTTATGCGTTCTACGGGGATTGCGGGGCAAACCATTATGTTGACGGCCAAGGCAATGGGTTATGATAGCTGTCCAATGATTGGCTTTGACTCGGTGAAGGTAGCGGAAATCATCAAATTGCCGGAGGATTATGTGATTTCCTTTATGATTACAGTGGGGAAAGCTGCCCAACCAGCCCGCCCTCGTGGGGGTCAATTACTTTTAGAGGAAGTGATGGTTTACGATCATTTTTAACCAGACTGCCGCGAATTCCCTATGACCTAGGATCGGCTGAAAAAGCCCAACGCTAGACTCCACAAGGGAATAGGCAATGGGCAATCTTGACAAGTTAAGCCTTTTCTCCTCTTGTCAAGATTGCTATTCCCTAGTTGACATTCCCCGCTTTAAAGGGAGAGGGGTGTCAATGTTTAACAAAAGTGTTGCGGAATTCCCCCTCCTCGCCAACGGCAGGGTGGGGTTTTTCTGATAACATATATTTTGTTATTCGTCAATAATATCAAAAAAAATTTACATTTGCAATGGGCAAAACTTTTTTAGATTTATTTTATCTTGTCGATAAACTCAGCCATAATTTTATAGAATAGAGGAGGGATCAACTAAAACACCATTCTCACCATTTAAAAAACCCTTTTTTTTTAAACAAATCAAGCAATTTTCAGAATACATGAGAAGCCCTTATCGATAAATCCCTTGATACCTAAATTCTTGTCCTTTAAAAGGAGGGGATAAAAATCCTTGATGTCAACGGTAAAGTGAACTGAGAATTGCGGCACCTAGCATAAACAAAAGAACTTGTAAACTTGGGGTCAGTCAGTAGGTTATGGTTAATCAATTTCCCTGTGTTTATCCTTGGCTTGGGGTAATAATTGTGACGATTTTAGGTTTAATGAGCTACGGCTTAAACCGGATAAAAAGTCGTAAACTTATTGAGCTTATTTGTCAGGAATACAAGCAAAAGTTAATTGAAAAAAATATGCAGAAAGACCAAATGGAGCGGGACTTTCAAGAAGAAAATGAGCGAAACAAAACCCAAATTAAAGCGTTACAGGAACAGAATTATTATTATCAGTTACAATATTATAATTTGCCCCTACCAACTTACACATTTAAACGACAGGGCAAGACATTTGTTCTACTAGAGTGGAACGAAGCCGCTAAAAACTTTCCTTACTTTTATCACACTGAAGAGGTTGGAATAGAGGCGCGAGAACTCTTTTCTGAAACACCTGTTATCTATCAAACCTTACTTCATTGTGCTAATAATCGTTCACCTATTCAACGACAGATTACTCTGGGAGAACCGGAGGAAATGCGCCAACAGTTGCGCCTGTATTTGGTATGGATAGATGGGGATTTTATTATGTTGCATATTGAGAATATAACCCAACAAAAACAAACGGAACAGGAGTTAAATATTCGCCTGCGCCAACAATCGGCGGTGACTCGTTTAGGTCAATTTGGATTAGCGACTTCTAATTTATCAGCCTTGATGGATCAAGCGGTGCGTTTAGTGGCTTTAACGTTAGAAGTTAAATATTGCAAAATTTTAGAATTATTACCCAATCATAATGCTTTATTATTGCGGGCGGGAGTAGGTTGGAAAGAGGAGATGGTGGGGTATGCGACGGTGAGTGCTTCGTCCAACTCTGAAGCAGGCTACACTCTTCTACAACATGAGCCTGTGGTATTTCAAGATTTAGCTCTAGAAACTCGTTTTCGAGGGTCGCCTCTGCTCCATAATCATAAAATAATCAGTGGGGTGAGTGTGATTATTCCCAATCGGGAGAAAATGTATGGCATTTTAGGGGCTTATAGTCATCACGGGCGACAATTTACGGAGGATGATATCCGGTTTTTGCAACTGGTGAGCCATATTTTAGCCACGGCTATTGAACGACATCAACAACAGGCTCAATTAGATTTGATGAAACGGGCGATTGATGCCAGTAGTAATGGGATTACGATTCGAGATGCGATCGCCTCCAACTGTCCCATTATCTACGTTAACCCCAGTTTCGAGACACTCACAGGCTATCGAACCGAAGAAGTGATTGGGAATCCAGATTTTGTGCTAAACGGCACAGAAACCGATCCCAAAATACAACGAGAACTTGAACAAGCCAGACTCTATGGGGAAGAATATCACGCCGTTTTAGAGCAATATCGTCAAGATGGGTCTTTATTCTGGAACGAACTCTATATTGCTCCAGTTCACGACTCCGAGGGCAATTTAACCCACTTTATCGAAGTACAAACTGATATTACCGAACGGAAACAGTTTGAAGAACAACTGCGCAATGAACGGGACTTACTCAACGGCATTATGCAGACCAGTGTAGCCGCCATTACGGTGGTGAATGCCCAAGGTCAGATTACCTTTGCCAATCAACAGGCCCAAGCCATTTTAGGCTTAACCTTCTCAGAGGGCGAAACTTGGACTTATGATGACCAACGGTGGCACATTGTAGATTTTGACGGAGAACCGTTCCCCTCAGAACAACTGCCCTTTAATCAAGTCATGGGCGCGGGAAAACCTGTGTTTAATGTGCGTCATGCCATCCAATTTAGTGGGGGGCCGCTTAAATATCTTTCCATTAACGGTTCTCCCCTCAAAGATGAACAGGGGCAAATTGTGGCCATTGTGTTCTCAGTGAATGATATTACCCAACAGTACCAAGCAGAACAGGAAGTGCGGGAGCGCGAGGAACAATTTCGCCTGACCTTTGAATTGGCCCCCATCGGAATGTTTATCTCGTCCTTGGATGGTCATTTATTAAAGGTGAATCACGCTCTCTGTGAGGTGTTGCAGTATAAGCCCTCTCAATTATTGCTGAAAAACTTGGTGGAATTAACCCACCCGGATGATCGAGCGGCCGATGCAGCCATCAATCAACGGTTACTGCTCAATGAAATCAATCATTACCAATTAGAAAAACGCTATCTAGCCCAAGATGAAAGCATTGTTCATGCCTTGGTGAAAGTGGTGGTGGTGGGGGATGGCCAAGGGATTCCCCGCTATATGATTGGTCAGGTGGTGGATATTAGCGATCGCAACCGAGCCGAAGAAGCCCTCAAAGAAAGTGAACAGCGTCTAGAAGGCATCCTCAGTTCCATTGATGATGTGGTCTGGTCAGCCGATGCCCGCACCCTGCACCTACTCTATCTCAACGCCGCCACAGAAACCGTCTATGGGCGTTCAGTCAACGACTTTTTAGGCAATCCCGCCCTGTGGTTAGACACCATTCACCCCGATGATCGACCCCATCTCATTGACCAGTTTAAGAGTCTTTTCCGTCTCGGCACCACCAAAAGCGAGTTTCGTATTGTCCAACCCAACGGAACCATCCGGTGGTTAGCTAGTCGTTGCCGAGTGGTGCGGGATATCAAAGGTCAACCCTTGCGACTCGATGGCATTTGTAGCGATATTACCGAACGCCGACAAGCCGAAGAACAACTACGCCATAACGCCTTTTATGACTCCCTCACCGACTTACCCAATCGGGTGTTATTCCTCGATCGTCTCTGGCACACCATTCGCCGGGCCAAACGACGGGGAGGCTATTTATTCGCTGTTTTATTCTTAGATTTAGACTCCTTCAAAGTCATCAATGACAGTTTAGGTCACACCATCGGCGATCAAATGCTGATCGCCCTCGCTAGACGCTTAGAATCCTGTCTGCGGGCCAGTGATACCCTCGCCCGCTTAGGGGGGGATGAATTTACCCTGCTCTTAGAAGATATTGGGACACGAGAAGATGCGATCGCCGTTGCCGAAAAAATCCTAGAACAGATCAAATCCCCCTTCATTCTCGGTGGGTATGAAGTCTTCACCAACGCCAGTATTGGCATCGCCTTCAGTCATATCACCTACGAAAACATCCCCCTGACCTGTTCCATTGCCGCCCCCGACTACGACACCCCCGAAGACCTGCTCAGAGATGCCGACACCGCCATGTATCGTGCCAAAGCCCAAGGCAAAGGCCGTTACACCGTCTTTGACCAAAATATGCACCAGCGCGTCCTCGCCCGACTCACCCTAGAAACCGACCTGCGGCGCGCCATCGAACGACAGGAATTCCTCGCCTACTATCAACCCATTATTTCCCTCAGTAGCGGTCAAATTGTGGGCTTTGAAACCCTGATGCGCTGGCATCCTCCCGGACAAAACTTTGTCTCCCCCGCCGAATTTATCCCCGTCGCCGAAGAAACCGGCCTCATCCTACCCATGGGACAGTGGATTTTCCGCGAAGCAGCCGCCCAACTACGGCAATGGCAGAACAAATTCCCCCAATGTCCTCCCTTAACCATGAATGTTAACCTCTCGGGCAAACAAATCCGGGAACGGGATCTGCTAGATTATATTGACCAAACCTTAGAACAACTGCAACTCGATGGCAATTGTCTGAAATTGGAAATTACCGAAAGTGTGTTAATGGAAAACGCCGATTCCGTCGATGAAGTCATCCTCGCCCTACGGGCCCGCAATCTACAACTTTGTATTGATGACTTCGGCACCGGATACTCCTCCCTAAGTTATCTCCACCGTTTCCCCGTCAGCACCTTAAAAATTGATCGCTCTTTCGTCATGCGAATGCAGCCCAACGGCAGCAACCTAGAAATTATCCAAGCGGTGATCACCCTAGCCCATACCTTGGGGATTAATGTGGTGGCCGAGGGCATTGAGACAGAGATCCAACTGCGACAACTGCAAAACTTAGGCTGTGATTACGGCCAAGGGTATTATTTCTGTCGTCCCTTAGATGCCCAAAGTGCAGAAGACTTTTTAGCTTCTTGCACAAAAAGCCCCCTGTCTGACCCGATAGGTCGGCGTGGGATGAATTGCGGTCAGGGATGATCTTGACAAGTTAAGACTTTTCTCCCCTTGTCAAAATTAGGGCATCGGGCGCAGAAGTCAGAAGCCCACGCCTACTCCTAGAGAAGTCTGAATAGTTCACCCCAAAGTTGTCTTGGTCAAAAACGATTTGTCCCATTGTCTTGATCTCTGTCCTCCCTAAGCAGTACAGTCAGGGAACGAGTGCGGCTCGGTCGCACTCCCACTTCTTATTGCTGAATGTCAGATATGCCTTTTTCAAATAGAGTTAGTGGTATTGTCCTGCATCCCACCTCCCTGCCCGGTCGTTTTGGCATCGGTGATCTTGGATCGGAAGCGTATCGATTTGTGGATTTTTTAGTGGATAGTGGTCAACAGGTCTGGCAAGTGTTACCTCTAGGACCAACAGGCTACGGGAATTCTCCTTACTTGTGTTATTCGGCTTGGGCGGGGAATCCTTTACTGATTAATCTAGAATGGTTGGAATCCGAGGGGTTGCTCTCTTCAGAAGACCTGAATAATTTACCCAGTTTTAATCCGGATCAGGTGGACTATGACGGAGCCTTTCAGGTTAAAATGCCCCTTTTGAAAAAGGCGAGTCAGAATTTTTTAGACCAAGCAACACCGGAACGCTTGGAGGATTTTGAGGAGTTTTGTACGACTCAAGCTTACTGGTTAGATGATTATGCCTTGTTTATGGCCCTCAAGGATGCCAATGGCGGGGCGAGTTGGTACGATTGGGAGGAAGACTTAGCCCAACGCGATCCCAAGGCCTTGGTGTTGGCAACGGAACAGTTGCGGGATGAGATTTTTTATTACAAGTATATGCAGGCGGAGTTTTTCCGTCAGTGGTCTTCGTTGAAGGAGTACGCCAACGATAAGGGGATCCAGATGTTTGGGGATATTCCCATTTATGTGGCTCATGATAGTGTGGATGTCTGGGCGCACCCGAAAATCTTCTGCTTGGATGAGGAAACGGGACAACCGGAGTTAATGGCGGGGGTGCCACCGGATTATTTTAGCGAAACGGGACAGTTGTGGGGCAATCCGGTGTATAACTGGGAAGCTCTACAGGCGACGGGGTTTAAGTGGTGGATTCAACGCATTAAAGGGATGTTGAACTATGTGGATTTAATGCGGATTGACCATTTTCGGGGGTTTGAGTCCTACTGGGCGGTACCAGGGGGCGAGAAAACAGCGATTAATGGCGAGTGGGTGGATGCACCGGGATCGGAATTCTTTCAACTCCTGCGGGAGGAGTTGGGGGAATTGCCCATTATTGCCGAGGATTTAGGGGTGATTACGCCGGAGGTGGAAGCCCTGCGAGATGAGTTTTCCTTTGCGGGGATGAAGGTTCTTCATTTCGCCTTTGATTCGGGGCCGGGGAATCCTTTTTTACCGTTTAATCATCACCCCAATTGTGTGGTCTATACGGGGACTCATGATAATAATACGACGGTGGGCTGGTATGAGGCGCGATCGCCTGAAGAAAAGGATCGGGTGTTAAATTATCTCGGGGGCTACCCCGAGGAGGGCATTCACTGGGCGATGATTCGCATGGCTTTATGTTCTGTGGGCAATTGTGCTATCTTCCCCCTCCAAGATGCTTTAGGCTTAGGGGGAGAAACTCGCATGAATTACCCCGGGGCGGCCGAGGGGAATTGGACGTGGCGCTACCGTTCTGAGGTGTTGACTCAAGAATTGCGCGATCGCCTTCGTTTCCTCAGTGACATCTACAACCGTCTCCCCCACGAGTAAGAGGGAACAATTATTAATTATCAATTATTAATTCTCAATTATTAATTATTAATTCTCAATTCTCAATTATCAATTATCAATTATTAATTCTCAATTCTCAATTCTCAATTCTCAATTAAGACTGAGGATTAGGCGTTTGATAAGTCACCGTTTGCACCGCCCCCGGACTCCCCAAAGGACGGGCTTCCTCATTGTTGAACGTAATCACCACCCCCCCAGCATTACCCGCCGTAATTTTGAGGGATTTTTCCGCCTCCCATGTCCGTTCCTCCCCTTTATTTAAAATCCCCTCATAGGCCACTACGCCATCGGCAACCACCCTCAGCCAACAATCATCTTGTAACTTCATCGACACCACCACACGATTGTTCAAAGGGGGATTATTTTCCGGAAGATTAGCCGCCGTCAACGAATCTTCTAAACGATTGACTGCCGCAATCGTGGGACTGGTTTGTTGCGAGGAGGGTTGATCCGTCTCGTCAGACAACGGAGCCACCGTATCCCCCGGCGAATTATCCCCCACCAATTGGAGATTCGACTTTTGAACCAACATGGACAAACCACTCACCGCCGTAACTAATACGGCAATATAAATCCAATAGAGATGAAAAGGACGTAATTGAGTGGGCGTAGATTCTCGCCAAGCGGGTTTCATGGGTTTGACCTGATACTGAGTCGGGAAGGCACTGGCAAAGTCTGCCCCGTTTAACTCCAAAGCATCGGCAAATTGCTTAATCAAAGCCCGAATATAAATCGGTTCAGGCAAAACGTCTGTATTGGCTTCTTCAATTGCCCGCAGTAGACGAACCTGAATCCGGGTTTTTTGCGACACTTCTTCCAAGGATAAAGCCTGTTTCTGGCGGATTTCTTGGAGATAAGAGCCGAGTTCCCTGAGTTTTTCCCCTTGGCTTGGCGTTAAGTGAATTTTTCTGCTCATACAAGGTTCTCCATGATGTCTACTGGGATTTCTACTGGGATTTTTAAGGTGTGGATAAGACTAAAGGGATAAAGTGGCAAATTGACCCCAAATTTCTTGCTCTGTGAGGGAGCGATAATGACCAATTGGTAAATCAGGCTGTTGAGGATCTGCGAGTTGGAGGGTGCCGATGGCCGTGCGATGAAGTTCTAGCACCCGATGCCCCAATTGTTCGGCAACTCGGCGAATTTGACGATTGCGACCTTCTCTTAACACAATTTCTAATAACGTTCGCTGAGGATAAGAGGCTAACACATTAATTTCTGCGGGTAAAGTCCACTGGTCAGCGAGTAACACTCCTCCACGCCATTGTTTTAGTGTGGTAGCACTGGGGCAGCCTTGCACCCAAACTTGATAGGTTTTGGGGAGATGATAACGGGGGTGAGTGAGTCTTAAGGTTAAGTCCCCATCATTGGTTAATAAAACGGCTCCGGTGGAGTCCCCATCTAAACGCCCCACGGGATGGATTCCTTGATTGCGACCCAGACGAGGGGGCAAAAGATCCAGAACAGTTTTGCGCTTTTGGGGATCATCACAAGTACAGAGAACTCCTTTCGGTTTGTTGAGTAAAAGATACACAAACTGAGGACGGTTTTGGGGATGGAGTAGTTGACCATCTACTTCTAGGCGATCGCCTTCTGCGGGATCGGCCTTTTGACCCAGATGCACCACTTGCCCATTTAACCGCACCCGTCCCTCTAAGATCATAGTCTCAGCTTGACGACGTGAGGCAATACCCCATTGAGAGATTAATTTTTGAACCCGTTCTGGCATAGGGCTTTCTCCCGTTGAGAACTCAGTGGACTGGTGGGTTTCCGGTGGCAGACCTTGCACTTGATCCCGGAACTATGTACAAATATTACAAGATTACCACCTAACCTTGATTTTGCGTTAGAAACTTCCTCCCTGAGAGTTAAAGATAGCGCAACGGCTCAAGGTTAGAGTTTAGATGGAAATTAACCCGCCTATTATGTCCCGAGACGAACCCCCCTTAATGTTAGAAAACCTAACCCCTGAAATTCTCGATTCCCAAGACTCCGAAGGTCAAAGTCAGTTGATTAGTAAAATCCTCGGACCGGCGGTGCAATTTTGGCTGCGATCGCAAGCGGACAAAGTTGAAGCGTTACAAGTTAAGATTCACGGGCGCAATCGGCAAATTCTAACCGGGTACTTACCCAAAGTGTCTCTTTCGGCACAAGGTGCTGTCTATCAAGGCTTACACCTCAGCGAAGTTGAATTAACAGCTGAAAATATCCGCATTAATTTAGGTCAAGTCCTCAAAGGAAAACCCCTGCGTTTATTACAACCTGTTCCTGTTACAGGTCATGTGCGTTTAGAGCAATCGGATCTACAAGCCTCTCTCGATGCACCGCTTTTAGCCAGTGCTTTACAAGATTTATTCTTGTCCCCCGGCTCTCTTGTCAACCCTAGTCAACAGAACCCCCAGTCTACGAATGTTTCTACGGATCTACCTTCCGGACAAATTCGCTGGCAAACCGCCGAAATTACACCCGAAGAAATCACAATACGGGGAGAATGGTTACAAGGAAAGCCAATGAACCCTTCCGTCTTGCTGCAAACCGGATTAAAAATCCTTGACGGTCAAATTTTACACCTTTCCCCCCTGACCTTGCAAGGGGACTTAGCCCAGAACCCGCCCCGTGAACTGCAAATTCCTCTGGGATCCGAGGTAAACTTGACAACATTGAGTCTAACGTCAGGACAGTTAGCGGTTCAAGGGGAAATCTTAGTTTCTCCTTAATGTTGAGAATCCCGTCGTGACCTATTTCCTCTAGCCCCAGATTTGCATTTTATTCAGCAAGGCCTAGATCCCTTGGCAATCGGGGCTATGACACCATCGCTCAGACAACTCTTTGGGTCGTTGATTGACGTAGATTGCACCATACTAATTGACCAAAAATAATGGGTTTCAAGCCCCGCCCTTCCAGGGCGGCATTAGGAGTGCTACAATGATACCAAGCAAGCCAGTGTCAAACAATGTTGGTTCTCGAATACAAGGTCAAACCCAAACCTTATCAAGTCGAAGCCATCGACGAAGCCATTCGGACAACTCAGTTCGTCCGCAATAAAGTCTTGCGTTACTGGATGGACAATCGGGGTGTGGGTAAGA
>NZ_JAIHOM010000076.1 GCF_026130165.1 Spirulina subsalsa FACHB-351
TTGGCAAGTTGAGCGCACAGCTTTTGCAGATCGTTTTGCCCAGTTCCCCGATTATCCATCCAATATCGAATGGCTTTGTTGCGGATGAACTGAACTGTCCGGATCGCTTCGTCGATTGCCCGAACTTACTGGGTTTTGCCGTAGGCTTTAAACTCAAGTACAATCATGGTTACATTTTACCATCCGGCATAAAAAGCCGTCCTGGAAGGACGGGGCTTTAGACCCAAGTTTTTGGTAATGCGGGAGTATATGAACCCGAGTAGAAAGAAAGCCTCTGGGAGTCTTGCCGTGTTTCGACCCCAAAGGCTTTCTTGTTCGATTCCTCACACACACAATCTGATTATGGGGTGGGGAGGTCTGGGGTGTTTGTCGAGAGGTGACAGTTCGGAAATTGGCATAAGCCAAAATACGGAAGCTGAACTGGAAAAATACTGAGAAAAGGCAAGATTAGACGTAGGTGAAGTGAGGGGAATGAAAATACTTGGGGAGAACGCTATATATCCGTATTAAGTTGTTGGGAGAGCATCAACACAGAGGAAAAACCTTCGGCTAGAATGAGGTCAGATGGCGGAATGTTGATTTTCCCTGTCGCCTTAATATCATGCCCTTTAATCCCATCATGTTGAGTCCTCCTCTCCTCTGGCTTATTACTGGAGTTATTTTGTGTGGGATGGAACTAATCTTTCCTACGGCATTTGTGGAATTTATGATGGGCGTTGCTGCTTTAATTGTGGCGTTGTGCGCGCTCATTGTTCCTCAGTTTAGTTTACAGGTTCTGCTGTGGTTGATTTTTTCCACACTGTTAATTGTGCTGTCGCGGCGGATGTTTACTCCTTCCTATAAAGCGAGTCGTGTCATTGAGGAAGATAAGGAAGGACAGACGCTGACGGCTATTCCACCGGGGGAGACGGGACGGGTGCTATATGAGGGCAATTCTTGGAGTGCAAAGTGTGGGGATGAGAAATTGGCGATCGCATCCCACAAACCAGTTTATATCATTGGACGCAAGGGCAACACCTTAATCGTCATGCCCACGGCTGTGGTCTTAAATCCTACTGACCCTGAATAAGTCCCGATTCTACATCTTGTACACTAGAGCGGCATCACCTAAAGTTTTAAATCTGCCCATCGATCTTGAGGAATTAAATTATGAATCCCTTTGTTTGGATAGTTGTACTAGCTTTTGGCGGTTCTACCCTCCTAGGAAGTGTAAAAATCGTTAGTGAGAAAAACGAAGCCCTCGTTGAAAGTTTGGGTAGTTACAAGAAAAAACTCACCCCCGGCTTAAACTTTGTTGTTCCTTTTATCGATAAAGTGGTTTATCAAGAAACCACCCGGGAAAAAGTTCTCGATATTCCCGCCCAATCCTGTATCACCAAAGACAATGTAGGCATTAGCGCCGATGCGGTGGTGTATTGGCGCATCATGGACATGGAAAAAGCCTACTACCGGGTAGAAAACCTGCAAAAGGCGATGGAAAACCTCGTGCTGACCCAAATTCGGGCTGAAATGGGGAAACTGGAACTTGACGAAACCTTTACCGCCCGGACAGAGATTAACGAAATCCTACTGCGAGAATTAGACATTGCCACAGATCCCTGGGGAGTGAAAATCACGCGGGTAGAATTGCGGGATATTACCCCCTCCCGTGCGGTGCAGGAGTCCATGGAACTGCAAATGTCGGCGGAACGGAAAAAACGGGCGGCTATTTTAACCTCAGAAGGGGAGCGCGATTCGGCGGTGAATGCGGCGCGAGGTCGTGCGGAAGCCCAAGTTTTACAAGCGGAAGCCCAAAAGAAAGCGGCTATCTTGGACGCAGAAGCCCAAAAACAAGGAACAGTCTTAAAAGCAGAGGCGGCTGCTCAACAGGAAGTTCTGAAAGCTCAAGCCACTGCCCGCGCCATTGATATTATTGTGGAGAAACTGAAAAATGATCCAATGGCTCGGGAAAGTCTGCAATTCTTGCTGACTCAACAATATTTAGATATGGGTCAAATCATTGGCAGTAGTGGCAGCAGTAAGGTCATGTTCATGGATCCGCGTAGTATTGCTGCTACGTTGGAAGGAATGCGTTCTGTGGTAGGGGATGACAAAAAAGCGGTCTTATAGACGTTTCTTATGACTGTCTCAAGGCTATCTGTAGGTTGGGTTTCGCGCTTTGCTACACCCAAGGCTATTGGTGACCAGTTAAGCCTGTATTTTTGCTCCTAGCCCCCTTTAACGGGGGCTAGGGGCGTTGAGTATTGATCATTAATCACTGATTACTATTCACTGTATCGGGTGTGGGGATTGAATCGAAAAGTGGTCAACAAAAAAAGCGCAAAAAAAAGAGAGCCACCTGGGTGACTCCCCCAATCATCAGGGTGCATCTACATGATTTAAATATAGCATCCTAAGTGGGGGGTGTCACCCCCCACCCCCTATTTTTTTGTAAAAAAATATTAACTTTCCTTGTGCATGATTGACCACATTTGTCAAGTCCTAGCTAGGAAAGGCCAGATGACAAGATACTGATCAGTCGGTTGGTTACAGCGAAAGCACAACCGAATAACGATCACAGAGTAGTCAATCTTTAGCGATTTGGAGGGGATAGGGTGGAAATTCTACTCAATATTGAATTTTCTCTCCAGAGCTAATATTCCCAAAAAAAGAGTCTGTGTATCACAGACCCCTTAAAAATTGACGATTCAGGTTAGATAAACGGTCAGGACTACATCATACCCATGCCGCCCATGCCGCCCATGCCGCCCATACCACCCATACCGCCCATGCCACCATCAGGCATGGCTGGGGCTGCGGGTTCGGGTTTTTCAACCACTAGGGCCTCGGTGGTTAAGACCATCCCGGCAATGGATCCGGCGTTTTGTAGGGCAGAGCGGACGACTTTCGCGGGGTCAATGATCCCGGCGGCAATCATATCCTCATAGGTATCGGTGAGGGCGTTATAACCGACGTTAAATTCCTTTTCACGAACTTTTTCCACTACAACAGAACCTTCGACTCCGGCGTTGGTGGCCAGTTGACGTAAGGGTTCTTCGAGGGCTTTGGCGACAATGTTGGCGGCTACTTGCTCTTCGGTGTTGCTGAGGGTGGCTTTGAATTCGTGGACTTTAGCGGCGAGGTGGATTAAAGTGGTCCCACCGCCAGGAACAATCCCTTCTTCTACAGCAGCTTTGGTGGCGTTGAGTGCGTCCTCAATGCGCAGTTTGCGGTCTTTGAGTTCGGTTTCGGTGGCTGCCCCAACTTTGATCACGGCGACACCACCTGCGAGTTTGGCAATGCGTTCTTGCAGTTTTTCTTTGTCGTATTCGGAATCGGTTTCTTCTAACTGTTTGCGCAGTTGGGCAATCCGTTTGTCTACGTCTTTGCGGTGTTCGTCTCCGGCGACAATGGTGGTATTTTCTTTGTCGATGGTGACTTTGCGGGCTTTACCCATCATGTCGAGACTGACGGTTTCTAGGCTGAGTCCGACTTCTTCGGAAATTAGACGGCCTCCGGTGAGGATGGCGATGTCTTGTAACATTTGTTTGCGGCGATCGCCAAATCCGGGAGCTTTGACGGCAGCTACATTGAGAACTCCCCGAGCTTTGTTCACGACGAGGGTAGCGAGGGCTTCCCCTTCGAGATCCTCAGCAATAATCAGTAAGGGGGTGCCAGCGCGGGCAACTTTTTCCAAGACGGGTACTAAGTCGGCGATCGCACTAATTTTTTTGTCGGTGATCAACAGAACAGGATTGTCGAATTCCACCACTTGCCGTTCTTGATCGGTGACAAAGTAGGGGGAAATATAACCCCGATCAATCTGCATCCCTTCCACTACTTCTAATTCAGTGGATAAGGATTTAGATTCTTCAACGGTAATTACACCATCTTTTGTCACTTTGTCCATTGCCTCGGCAATCATGCGGCCGACTTCTTCATCATTGCCGGAAGACACGGTAGCGACTTGGGCGATCGCACTCCCTTCTACAGGTTTCGCGATCTTCTCAATTTCGTCTAGCAGGAAATTAACGGTTTTTTCAATGCCCCGACGCAATGACACCGGATTCGCCCCAGCTGCAACGTTTTTCAAGCCTTCTCGGATCAGGGCTTGAGCAATAACTGTGGCGGTGGTGGTGCCATCCCCAGCAATATCTTTAGTTTTCGAGGCGACTTCTTGAATTAAGCGAGCGCCTGTATTTTCGAGGGGATCTTCAATTTCGATTTCTTTAGCAACAGTGATCCCATCGTTTACAATTTGGGGCGCGCCAAATTTCTTCTCTAGGAGGACGTTGCGACCTTTGGGACCGAGGGTAATCCGCACAGCATCCGCTAGGGTATTAACTCCTCTCTCTAAGGCTCGTCTAGATTCTTCATTAAACGAAACGAGTTTTGCCATTGTTCTTTTAAGGTTTCGCTATTACTCCAATAGCAAATTTAGCACTCTCAGGGACAGAGTGCTAATAAAAGAGTTAGGGTAGAGGGGCAAGGGCTGAAAATTAGACAGAATGAGGGTTTCTAGAAAAATAATGGATCTTTTTCCATGATTTGCTCATTTTGTCAAGTCCTTTGTTTGGTGAGTTTTCCGTAATCCTTGGTGTGGGTTATGGGGCAGTAAATGGATCATAAAAAGCGACTGAGATCAAACTCTTCTACGGAGTCGGTTTCTTTGTGGAACCGTTCATCACTTAACATCAACAGAATGCGTTCTGTGTAGTCCACGGCCCCCCGCAATTCCTCCTGTAAGATTAATAAGCCACCATTGGCATACTCTTCAAAAATCTGGATGCGGGTTTCCTCCGCCTCTCGATTGTAGGGCGAGAGAATCTTTAAATCATGGGTTTCTGCGATCGCCAATATCTTAATAATTGGCTCGTATCCTCTGGAAATAAAAATATCCAGTGCAATGGGACCCGGTTCTGTGTTAGAACTTTTCTCAACGGGGAGACGTTTCTTCCACTTTGCCCCCAAAACAGCCGCAAAGACCATCACATCGGCATAGGTTTGAAACGGGCCGGTGGTGTCTTTGCCTTCCAGCAACCCTTGAACCAATTCCGCTTTATCTCGTGCAACACGCACACGACTGATTGCCATAGACTTTCCCCAATTCTGAAGTCTGAATTACAAAAGACCGGATCCCCTCCAAGAGAACTTTATACTAAAAAAGGTCAGTTTGGACGATTGGAAGGTTATGCTTTCCATCGGGGCGATCGCACCATTGACCATGGGAATTGATCATGGGATCGGTTATCCTCCCCTCCTGATCCCATCAACTCTAGCGACTGTCCGCTTTTGCCCACCTACACAGGTCACGGAACTGATTGATTGAACTATAAATTGCCATGAAACACACGATTTCTGTTTTAGTTGAAGACGAAGCTGGGGTTCTCACCCGGATTGCTGGATTATTTGCCCGTCGTGGCTTCAATATTGAAAGTTTAGCCGTCGGCCCGGCCGAACAAGTGGGGATCTCACGCATTACGATGGTAGTACCGGGAGATGACCGGATTATTGAACAGCTAATCAAACAGCTTTACAAGTTGATTAGTGTTCTCAAGGTGCAGGATATTACCCAAGTCCCCTGTGTGGAACGGGAACTGATGTTAATTAAAGTCAATGCGTCGGCTTCTAATCGGGCCGAAGTGATTGAAATTGCTCAAGTTTTCCGGGCGCGCATTGTGGATATGTCGGAAGATACCCTCACCATTGAGGTGGTCGGGGATCCGGGGAAAATGGTGGCTATTGTGCAAATGTTGAACAAGTTCGGCATTCGGGAAATTGCCCGCACCGGAAAAATTGCCCTCGTGCGCGAATCTGGTGTTAATACGGAATATCTTAAATCGCTGGAAGCTAAAGTTTAAAAAGATTGCCGGGAATTCCCCATCCCCTCGTGGGTGGGGATGAGAGGCGAGTCAATCAAGGGGTTCGATGCAGCGTAGATTGACCCCAAGTTAGCCCTCATAAAAAATATAGCGGTAAGCGGGAAACTCAGAGGCTTTAGCCCTGAGAGTGTCAATATTAACTCTGTGCGATCGCCTTCTTCCCCACTTTGGCTTAAAGTCTGGGGAATTGTTCACACAGTCTTTTCTCCCCTGGAAAATTTTCGGTCTGCCCCCCTACTAGGGCGGTGAGGATGTCAAAATCCGGCTCAAAACCGATAAATAATTTTTAGGGGAATAGCTCGCGGTTTTCATCAGGGGAGCTGCATCAATATTGAGAATTTGGGGATGGACTTCTCGAATAGGCTTAATGCCGCAAGGGCTACGTTCCCAGCCCAAAATCTGACTAAAGCGCATGAGGAGTAAATCCTCCCCATTGTAAACATTAAATAAGGTGCCGTTAAGATTAGATGCCGCATAGCCCCAGTTTTTGCTGCGATCGCGCTGAATCATGCCCCCTAACAAAATCACATCTTTTAAAATCGGTTTCGCTTCAAACCATTCTCGCATGGCATAGTAGGCAATCCTCGACCCCAGAGAACAGCCCATTAACGAAACCACAGGCACCGAAATTTCTTGAGCAATTAACTTCGGTAAAAAACTTTTGCCAATACGTTTGACATAACTACGGTGTCTTTGCCAGTAGGGGAGTGCTTCGGATTCCAACTGAGATAATAACTCCAAAGACGGGCTAAACTGGGCAACATCCCACCATAAATAATAAATTGACCCCTGCCAGCCTGCTTGTCTCAGGATAGTCCACCATTGGTAATTTTCCGCCAAGGTATCCGCTCGATCTGACAAATAACCATCCACAAAAATAAGAGCCTCTGCTTGACCTAAAGACGGCTCAATATTAATTAAATAGGGTTTATCCATGTTGGCTTAGTTAATCCGATCACCACTTGAGAACGGCGGCATCTATACCTTGTTCACGGCGAATTTTACTATCCTTTTCAAACCACTGGATAATCTGTTGATGAGATAATTCGGCAATGGAAACCTGATAGTCTTGGGCAATAACTTGTAATAAACGTAGGGAAGAAATGGTCAGACGAGTTAAGAACTTCTCCGAAGACGAGAGCAACGCCTGGTCTACATGGGCGGATTCTTCGACGGAAAGGAACTGAATGCCGGGTTGCTGAAATTCTGTCATAGAACTTTAAATTCACACCTGGTAGGCTGCATCTTGTTCTATTTTGACACAAAAGACCGGAAACCCGACGGGGTACGTGGGAATTAGTCTAGACAAAAGCAGGACTCGACAAGAGTCGTGAGATTGGATATTCTTAGTCTTCGTCCCAGTCTTCGCGCCCCATTAAGTCAATAACGCGATCGCGCAACAAATAACCATGACGTTCCAATTCACATTCCACCCAAGCCCATTCCCGTCCGGGAATAAACTGGCACAGAGCGTAAATCGGCTGTTGGCGGCTCAATTGACCGTTCCAAACCAAATGGCGTACCTCTTCCCGAATAACATCGATAGAGTATTGAACGGATTGAAGCATTGCTGACCTCCTAGATCGGTCATTAAGATATTAAATCGAGCTTTCTTATCCTAGAAAGATTTAGTAACATTAGATACGAAATCTCTGTATTTCTTAATTTTCTGTGATTTTGCGGAGATATGATAAGTATATTTACTATTTTTAACGTTTTTGGTTTTCGCGATCGCCTTCTCCCCTCCCAGAAAAACCGCCAAACCGAAAGCCTTCAAGCCTTTGCCCCCCCTTCCTTCCCCGGGATCCCCCGATCCCCACATCCGGATGCTTGAATTTCCCCAAGAACCGTTTTATAGTGACTTGCGGGTAAAGTGAGGCACAATCTGCCCAAAATCAGAATTCTACCCTTGGGGTTTATTGCATTCGTCTGGAGTGAAAAAAGGTAATGAAAATTCTAGTGGTCGGAAATGGCGGTCGTGAACACGCTTTGGTCTGGAAATTATTAGAATCCCCCAAGGTGAGCAAAGTGATTTGTGTGCCGGGGAATGGGGGGACTGCCACCCTAGAACGTTGCCAAAATCTGCCCATGCGTGTGGATGACTTTGAAGGGATTGCCCGCTTTGCCAATGTGCAAGGGGTGTCCCTCGTAGTGGTGGGGCCAGAAGTTCCCCTAGCAGGCGGTATTACGGACTTTCTCCAATCTCAAGACCTGAAAGTATTTGGGCCAACGAAAACCGGGGCGCAAATTGAATCGAGCAAGTCCTGGGCGAAACTCTTCATGAAAAAAGCCGGGATTCCCACAGCCAAATCTAAAACTTTTATTGATACAGCCAAGGCGCGAGAATATATTACCCAACAAGGCGCGCCCATTGTGGTCAAAGCCGATGGTTTAGCGGCCGGGAAAGGGGTTGTTGTTGCCGAAACTATTACCCAAGCTTATGGGGCTGTTGATGCCCTCTGGGACCAAGGAGTGCGGAAATTGGTGGTAGAGGAATATCTCACCGGGCAAGAGGTGTCTGTCTTTGCGGTTACGGATGGCCTGACCTATCGCACCCTATTAACCGCCCAAGATCATAAACGCATCGGGGAAGGGGACACCGGGGAAAATACCGGAGGCATGGGGGCCTATTCCCCGGCTCCCCTCGTTACTCCGGAGTTAATGCAGCGCATTGAACGGGAGGTGCTAGATCCTACTCTGGCAGAATTCCAACGCCAGAAAATCACTTATTGTGGGGTATTGTACGCAGGGTTAATGATTAGCCCCCAAGGAGATATCAAGGTTTTAGAGTTTAACTGTCGTTTTGGCGACCCGGAAACTCAGGCTATTTTACCCCTCCTCGAAACCCCATTACATCAAATCCTCCTCGCCTGTGTGGAGCAAAAATTAGCGGACTTCCCGCCCATTGAGTGGAAAGAAAAACAGTCCGTTTGTGTGGTGGCTGCCTCTGGGGGCTATCCGGGGGGTTTCCAAAAGGGCAAAGAGATTAGTGGCTTAGATTTAGAAGCTGAGGATGTGTTTATTTTCCATGCGGGAACAAAACAAAAAGGTAAGGGCTTTGTAACCGATGGGGGGCGCGTGTTAGGAGTAACAGCCCTAGCCGAAGATTTTGATCGTGCGATCGCCAAAGCCTACAACGCCATCCACCAGATTGAATTCGAGGGCATCTACTACCGCCCCGACATCGCCTATCGGGTCAAATCTAAACCCCCCCAAGTTACCCCGCCCCCCCTAGTTGCCCCCACAGAACAAGACAGCACAAAGGAAGATAGCATAGAGGAAGATAGCATAGAGGAAGATAGCATGATCCCAGAAATCCTCCCATCTCCTCCATCCCCCTCCCCGGCATCAGAAACCCCCTCTGTCCCCGAAGCATCCACCCCCCCCAACCCCCAGCAACCCCCGAGTAATTCGGTATAATGCAGCGTAACCATACCTTATAGTTCTTTTCTTTCCCACCTTGTTAACCTTACTAAAGACGATTCGACAAGTCATCAATCGTTGGTGGTCAGAGTTCACCCTCCAAACCCGACTCATGGCTGGCGCGACCTTGGTTGTGTCTCTAGTCATGAGTGGCTTAACCTTTTGGGCCGTCAACACCATCCAACAAGATGCTCGGATGAATGATACTCGGTTTGGTCGAGATTTAGGGTTACTCCTAGCCGCCAATGTTGCCCCCTTGATTGCTGAAAACAACCTGACGGAAGTATCCCGCTTCTCCAGTCGCTTCTATAGCAGCACCTCCAGCGTGCGCTACCTCCTCTATGCCGATGGAGACGGTCGCATTTTCTTCGGCATTCCCTACTCCGAGGCCGCCGTTCAAAACTCCTTAACAATTCAACGAAGGATTCAACTCCCCGAAGCCTATGCTGCGAATTCTGACTTTCCGATGGTGCGGCAACATTTAACCCCCGATGGAGAAGTGACGGATGTGTTTGTCCCCATTAATCATGAAGGGCAGTATTTAGGCGTACTAGCCGTAGGAATTAACCCCAATCCCACCGTCGTAGTTTCCTCCAACTTAACCCGCGATGTCACCATTGCCGTATTTATTTCCATTTGGTCAATGGTGATGTTAGGCGTGGTGTTTAATGCCCTGACCATTACCAAACCCATTAAAGAATTATTAGTGGGGGTAAAAAACATTGCCGCCGGAAACTTTAAACAACGGATTGATTTACCCTTTGGGGGAGAGTTAGGAGAATTAATCCATAGTTTCAACGAAATGGCGGAACGTTTGGAACGTTACGAAGAACAAAATATTGAAGAGTTAACCGCCGAAAAAGCCAAATTAGAAACCTTAGTGTCCACCATTGCCGATGGTGCGGTACTATTAAATACCAACCTCGATATTATTTTAGTGAATCCAACCGCCCGCCGGATTTTTGCTTGGGAAGGGGAAGAAGTCGCGGGTAAAAATGTGTTGCACCACCTCCCTCCGAACGTCACAGTAAAATTAACCCGTCCCCTATATCAAATCGCTCATCGTCTCCCCCATAAAGCCGAAGAAGTAGGGGAAGGCATGACTCGCGACCGGGAAGGGGATGAGTTTCGCATTACCTTATCTGAACCCACAGAACGCACTATCCGTATTTTATTAACCCAAGTGTTTGATCAATATCGGGAAAATATCAAAGGCATTGCTATGACAGTGCAAGATATTACCCGAGAAGTAGAATTAAATGAGGCGAAGAGTCAATTTATTAGTAATGTATCCCATGAATTGCGCACGCCCTTATTTAATATAAAATCTTTTATTGAAACCCTCTATGAGTATGGCGAGGATTTAAGTGAGGAAGAACGGCGAGAGTTCTTACACACGGCCAACAATGAAACAGATCGACTCACTCGTTTAGTCAATGATGTGTTAGATTTATCCCGTTTAGAGTCATCTAAAACTTACAAATTAGAAGCCGTTGAGTTGGCTAGACCCATTGAACAAACCTTAAGAACCTATCAATTGAATGCCAAAGATAAAGGCATTGAATTAACCCAAGAAATTGAGTCAGAATTACCCTCAGTTTTAGGGCATTATGATTTACTGTTACAGGTCTTTGCCAATTTAGTGGGTAATTCCTTAAAATTCACCGCTGAGGGAGGGAGAGTTACCATTCGCGCTTATACCATTGAGTCAGAAAACAGCGTGAGGGAAGAGGTGCAGAAAGTGCGGGTGGAAGTCTCAGACACCGGGACAGGCATTGACCCAGAAGATCAACAGGCGATTTTTGAGCGCTTTTTTCGGGTGGAAAACCGGGTACATACTTTAGAAGGAACGGGGTTAGGTTTATCCATTGTGCGTAATATTGTAGAAAAACACCATAGCCGCGTTCATTTAATTAGTGAGGTGAGTTTAGGTAGCACGTTCTGGTTTGATTTGGAAGTGTACAAGGATGATGATTTATTAGCTCAAGCGGGGATTCCTATTGATGTAACGGATTCAAGCGTGATTTAGCTAGAAACTGAGAAGCCCCATACTATACCGCCGGGTTAGTATGGTGGGATGGGTGTGGGGAGTTCACTCCCTCTTCCGTTCACGATGGGATGACACCAACGGAAAACCAACCGTACAATGAAAAGTAAGTAACTTAAGCAACTATTGATCAGGATTGTTCGTCTTAGATCATCGGGCCTCAATATATCCGGACTCGTCACTGAATCCGGTGAGGTGACATTAGGATTAGCAGACATAAGGCAAAGGTAATGAAAAAGATGGGTTTTCCGCAATTTAAATCAGGATGGATGGGTCGTTGTTGTGCGCCCTTATTCATGAGTTTAAGCCTCATTGCCCCGGCAATGGCCAGTCCGGGCTTGTTTCCCTTGCAGGTGAGCGTTAACTTCCCGAATGCTCCGGCTGGCAGTGGTAGTCCTAGTCGGACTGCTGGGGGGGCAACTCGCACCGGACAACCTTGTGTTCCCAAGGGACCCAATGATAAACCCCTGACGGTGTTGGTTCCCAGTAATAATGTTGGTAAAACTGTAGCGGCTGAACCAACATTATTTTTATATGTTCCGCCGACGACGGCTGTCGGTGGGGAAGTGGTTATTTTAGATGAAGCGGGGGAAGAGGTTTATTTTAATGATGAGTTTACGTTACCGGAATCTTTGAAGACGGAAGGGGGTATTGTTCGGTTCCACGTGACGGGGGCGGACTTAGAAGCTGGGCAGCAGTATGAATGGATTTTTTCGTTGGTCTGTAGTGCCAATGACCGCAGTAATGATGAGGTGGTGACGGGGATTTTTGAACGGGTCGATAGTGAAATGGCGGTTCCGAGTCCTGATGAATTGAGTCCGGCGGAATTGGCCAGTGCAGCCACTCGTTTTGCTCAAGCGGGTATCTGGAATGAAACGCTGCTTTATGCGGCTCAATTGCGGCAGTTTAATGCCCAAGAGTGGGCGAATTTGTTGAGTGCGGTGGAGTTAGACGATTTGGCGAATATTCCTTTTGCGAATTAGGGGGAATCCTGCCCGATTTATACCCATCATCCGGTTTTTCTGAGTGTTTTTCAGGAAAACCGGATTTTTTAAGGTTCGGGGTTTGCAAGTTCGGCTAGGATGAAATATCTCTGATGGGGTGGCAGTATTCTGTGTTCTGCTTTCTCAAACCGGGTGCGTCTGGGGGTATCCACAAGGAGGTTTTGATGGAACAAAAATGGAAAAAACTGGCTTGGCAATGGCGGGGTGTTTGGGTAGCCACTCCTATGGTGACGGTTTTGGTGATTCTATTGCGCAGTGTAGGGGTATTGCAAGCATGGGAGTGGGGGGTGTATGACCAGTTTCTGCGCTGGCGACCGGAGGAAACGCCGGATGAGCGGATTGTGGTGGTGGGGTTGGATGAGGCGGATATTCAGACCATCGGTCAGGGGATTGTGCCGGATGCGGTCTATGCGGAGTTAATTGGTAAGTTACGGGAGCAGAATCCTCGGGCGATTGGTTGGGATATTTACCGGGATCAACCTGTGAATCCGGGGTATGAGGAGTTGGTGGAGGTGTTGGAGACAACGCCGAATTTAATCGGGATTCAGAAGGTGGTGGGCGATCGCGATCGCGAAACGGTGCTTCCTCCTCCTGCCTTGGCGGCTAAAGGTCAAGTGGGGTTTAATGATTTGGTGTTAGACCCAGATGGTCGAGTCCGACGGGCGCTGATTTCCCTCGAAGATCAGGAGGGGAACACTATGCCCTCCTTTGCGACCTATCTGGCCGCTTTGTATTTTGCCGCAGAAGGCATTGCACCGGAGGCAGAAGAGGCCACGGGGGACTGGAAGTTTAAAGATACGGTATTTCGACGCATTGGGGGGAATATTGGGGGCTACGTGGGGGCAGATGTGGGGGGGTATCAGATGGTGTTGAACTATCGCGCCCATCCTCAACCCTTTGAGGTGGTGCCATTTCGTGATGTATTACAGGATCGACTGCCGGAGGATTGGGGGCGCGATCGCATTATTCTCATTGGTAGCATTAGCGAAAGTTCCAAAGACTTTTTCTTTACCCCCTACAGTAGTGATCTCCTCTCCCCCCCGGTTCCCATCCCCGGTGTGAAACTCCACGGTCATATTATTAGCCAAATCCTCAGCACTGTCCTTGATGAGCGCCCCTTGATCACCAGTTGGGCGGAACCTTGGGATTGGCTGTGGATTGCCTTGTGGGCCACATTGGGGGCTACCTGCACTTGGGTCATGCGTCATATCGGGGGAACTCAAATCTTTGCCCTACAACGGATTGGAGCCCTCGTCGGCCTCAGTTTAGTCTTGGTGGGCAGCACCTACATGGCTCTACTCTATGGCTGGTGGATTCCCATTGTTCCTCCTTTCCTCGCCTTTTTAGGCAGCACCGCCGCCATTACAACCTATATCGCCCGCAGTGCCGGAGATATCCGCAAAACCTTTGGGCGCTATCTCACGGCTGAAGTAGTAGCCACCCTATTGGAAAACCCCGAAGGCCTGAAAATGGGGGGAGAACGGCGGAAAATTACCATCCTCACCTCGGATTTACGGGGCTTTACGGCTCTATCAGAACGCCTCCCCCCAGAAGAAGTGGTGAAAATCCTCAATTTTTATCTGGGATACATGGCCGACACCATCACGGCCTATCAGGGGACGATTGATGAATTTATGGGGGATGGGATTCTGGTGTTATTTGGTGCGCCGACGGTACGGGAGGATGACCCCCGTCGAGCCATTGCTTGTGCGATCGCCATGCAGCAAGCCATGACTCCCGTCAACGAGAAAATGGAAGAATGGGGCTTACCCCTGCTCGAAATGGGCATTGGTATCAATACCGGGGAAGTCGTTGTCGGGAATATTGGCTCCGAAAAACGCACCAAATACGGCATTGTCGGCTCTCAGGTTAACCTCACCTATCGCATTGAAGGCTACACCATCGGTGGGCAAATTCTCGTCTCAGAAACCACCCTACAAGCCGCCGGAGACGAAATCAAAATCAACGGACAAAAAGAAGTCTCCCCCAAAGGAGTCAAAAAACCCATCACCATCTATGATATTGGCGGCATTGGAGGAGAATACAACCTCTTTTTAGAGACAAATGAAGAAGAATTTGTTGTTCTCCCTGAGCCACTCCCCCTACAATATGCCATTGTTTCCGGTAAAGACGTGGGTCAAGCGGACTTTAAGGGTCACTTAAGCCAACTCTCTAAAAATCGTGGAGAAATTACCTATAATATGGATGCCCACACTGCACCCCTCCCCCTAACCAACATCAAGTTAAACTTTTTGGCTTCTTCCCTCTTTCCTGAACTGAGCGATGATGTTTATGCCAAAGTCTTAGAAAAAGACTCAGAACCGGGTAAATTCTATATACAATTTACCTCTAAACCTCCTAAAATCAACCAAATTCTGCAAAACTTTTATCATCAGATGCAAGCCTAACTCTTTCAATTTATTAGATTTTTCTCCCAAATCAGTAGCATGATAGAACTGCTTTTTTTAGGCTCTGGCTCGGCATTCACCGTCGGCGCAGACAATTATCATTCTAACCTTTTGTTAATCGATTCTGAAAAAAATAAACTCTTAATTGATTGCGGTTCAGATATTCGCTTTTCTCTCTATGAAGCCGGGTTTTCTCATCTAGATATTACAGATATTTATATTAGTCATCTCCATGCTGATCATGTTGGTGGACTAGAGTATATCGGCTTTACGACCCTATTTAATCCCCAATGTTCCCGACCCAATTTATACACCAGCGAGGATGTGGGTCAGGATCTTTGGCAGAAAACACTGGCTGGAGGAATGGAGGCAATTTCCGGCAAAAGTGCAACCCTTGAAACCTACTTTAATCCTCATTTTATTGCCAATACAGGTTCTTTTCAGTGGCAGCGTTTCACCTTTCAGTTAGTGCAAGTCATTCATATCTTAACAGATGAGTATTTAATGCCCAGTTATGGCTTATTTGTAGATATTGCCGGGGTCAAAGTCTTTTTAACCACAGATACCCAATTACATCTAGATACCAACAGGGACTATTACGAAGCCGCCGATATTATTTTCCATGATTGCGAAACCTCTCAGTTTCCCAGTCCAGTTCATGTCCACTACCAAGAACTGCGACAACTCCCCCTATATATCAAGCAAAAAATGTGGTTATATGGTTATCAACCGGGTAAATTACCTAATGCGCAACAGGATGATTTTCTCGGCTTTGTGAAGAAAGGACAGCGTTTTGGCTTTGAACAGGCGAAGATGTACCTACTCGATTATTAGGGGAGCAGAGGGGAAAGGTTGTCCAACGCTTACCTTGACACTTCCCGCTCTTGCCTAGATATCGTTCATTGATTATTTTAATTAACTCTTCGCCTTGATAATTCATTGTTAATAATTGCTCAGGGGTTTAACTCAGTTAAAAAAATCATTCCTTTGTTCATACATTCCCTAATTGAAAGCTTGTTTTATCAAGATTGACAGCCTTTTTTGCAGATAAAAACTCAATCTCGGAACTTTTTACTTGGGCCCAACGACTATTAAGCCATCAGTGTTCTGCTCACTCTACAAATTGAGGTGTGAAGATGAAAGGATTATTGAAAAATGCTGCAATTGTGATTTCTACTGCCTCCGTTCTTGCTGTTTCTGCAACGATGGCCGCCGCGCAAAATGTTCCCCAAAGAGGAACAGATGCCAGCTATGTTGGGGGTGGGGTTTCTGTTGGTGTTACCCATGATGGACAGCCCGGAAATTCAGGCACATTCGGGGGAAATATCCAAGGACGATTAGCCATTCCTAATGTTCCCGTTTCCGCTCGGGGTGCTGTTTTATTCGGCAGTGAAACCAGTGCCATCATGCCTATTGTTTCCTACGATATTCCGGTTGCTGACAATGTTAACGTTTATGTTGGGGGCGGCTATTCTTTCGTAGAACGGGATGGCAAATTCACCCCCTTGGGGAACAGAAATGCTCCAGTTGTCACCGTTGGGGGTGAAGCCCAATTAGGGTCTAATATTGTGGTCTATGGTGATGGAAAATGGGGGATTAATGCCTATCAAAATAGCCAAGGAGATGCTCTAAGTTTTCAAGCTGGGATGGGTTATCGTTTCTAGGATTGTTTGTGGGTTAGAGCGTTTCTTTTTGGACAAGTTTTGCTCCGCTTAGGGTAATCTACCGGGCAAGAGTTCAATCTCTTGCCTTTTTCCAATGGAGGAACAACAGCCTAATCTCATAGGGTTCATCTAAGTTAGGGTCTGCTGATAGGGTTTCAGGCACAAATTAGCCCCTGATTTAAGATGGAGAACCGATTTAAATATAAAAATATCTTATGGCTGTAAAATCCTTGTCATACAAGGCTTAGAGCAGCTTCATTAAACTTAAAATTCTCTATAATGTCTGAGTAAAATTTGAAATAATTTGAATTATTCCCTATAATGGGAAGTGAAGCAAGGCAAAGGAGGATCATCCAATATATGCCTTTAGTAATGGAAGCGTCAGTAGGGACAGCGACATTTCCCTATGGTTTAATTGCCATTACCCTAATTGGTTTTTTAGCCGCTATTACCTTTGGATCTCTGGCTTGGTATAATTCTAAGCGTCCCATTGGTTGGAAAGATAAAGAACGACCTGATTTTGTCCCCAAGGTAGATCGTTAGGCTTCGATTCTTGCTCAGTGAAAGAGCATGGCACAGCATGATGAGCAAGTTAGATTCAAACCGGATTCAAACCGGAAGGACTGTGCAGCCTAACCTAAAAAATTGGCAAAAATTGGAGCAAAATTAAGGAGTTCTTTATGGCAAACCAACAAACACAAAATACCCAGAATCCAGAAAACATCCAGAATCAAGGTGCGAACTACGACCCTAACTTAGTGTCCGCAGAAACGGCGGCACGGATGGAACGAGAAGGGGAAAATTTCAAAACCACTCCTACCCCGGAAGGTGGAATTGATACTACGGCTGGTTATAGGGTGGACCGGGAAGGATTAGCGAATAATTTCCCTGTGGAGCCGGAAATGTATGTGAATGAACCGGGGGATCTACGCGCTAAGGAAATTGAGCGAGTTCAAGAGCGTGCGGCCGAATTGCAGGAAGTAAATGAGTCCGGTGGGAAGGGTCCGGGTATTATCTAGACTGGATATTCTTTAGACCGGATATTATCTAGCTCATGACTCCACCCCTCTTTAGGGGTGGAAATCAATTATCAATTCTTGATTTTTTGGTAATTGTTGAAGGATTATAGGGGACAATCAAAGAGATTGTCAAAACCTGTTCCTTGTCTGAAAAATACTGTGTCTGCTATTCCTTTTTTGAAGTGCCGGATTCTTGCCTATAGTGTTCTGAGTGTCACGACAGTCTTTTTAGTCCGTTTACCTCTCAAGGCAGAATCTCACTCTTCTGGGCCTGATTCTGCTTGGCAACGGGTAGATTGTCCTTTTGTTGTCCCCCAAGGGGAAGCGGTGGACTGTGGGTGGTTGACGGTGCCGGAAAATCGACAAGTCGCTTCTAGTGCAGAGATTCAGGTTTTTTTTGCCCGGGTGTATAGCTATTCTAGCCGTCCTGCTCCGGATCCGGTGGTGATTTTAGGGGGAGGGCCGGGTCAGGGGATGAGTGATGGGATGAGTACGGTTTGGGAGGGGATGCTAAGTTTGCGACGCGATCGCGATTTAATTATTATTGACCCCCGAGGCACGGGACAATCCCACCCCCCGTTAAGTTGTGAGGAGTTTAAAGAGGATTATCCTCTGGAAGTGCAAGGGGGGAATTCCGCAGAATATCAATGGTTAGTGCAACAAACTATTGCTTGTCGCGATCGCCTTTTGCGGCAAAACATCGACCTACGAGGATATACCACCACCCAAACCGCTTTAGATTTGCGGGATTTACGCCAAGCTTTAAACCTTTCCCAATGGAACCTAATTGGCACCTCCTACGGGACAAAATTAGCCTTAGAAACCCTGCGTCAAGACCCCACAGGCATTAGAACTATTGTTTTTAATTCCATGATGACCCTCGGGGATGCTTGGAGTGTAGACACCCTCAGCTACACCCTACAAACCTTTGAACAACTCTTGCGGGATTGTGAGCGCCAACCGACTTGTCAAGCTGCCTACCCTAATTTACGCCAAGCTTTCAGGGAATTACAAGAACGCTTAAACCAAACGCCCTTAACCCTCTCTTGGTATGACACCACCACCGGACAATTTCACAACGAAACCTTTACCTTTCAAGATGTTGTGGATACCTTCATCTTTCACCTTAGCTTTATCGATACCCTAGAAAATCTTCCCTACTATATTCATCGCTTACATCAGTTGATTAACGGTAAACGCAACCTGCGGGATGATGAAATTAGTAATATTTTTTCCTTCCCCGATTTTGGCATTACCGACGGGGTTTATTTCTCTGTTATGTGTCATGAAGTGTATCCCTTATCGGCTTTTGAGCAGACCCAAGCCTTTAGTCGTCAACATTCCCAATGGTTTAGACCGGAAGGGTTTTATATTCGAGAAAAACGTCAATGTGAGGCTTGGAATGTTCCTCCCGTTTCCCCTCAATTTACAGAACCCATCACCTCAGAAATTTCGGTCCTATTTCTCACGGGAAATTATGATGTCTTAACCCCCCCCGCTTGGACCGAAGAAATCCGCCAAAGTTTTCCCAATGCCAGCGTCATTCAAGTTCCCTTCATGGGTCATGATGTGTTAAATAGTTCCCTTTGTGTCCGGTCTTTAGTCACCGACTACATCAAAGCACCTCGCAATGGTTTAGAAACCCATTGTATTGTTCAACACGCTCCCCGTTTTACTACGGAATAAATCATCAGATAAGCAGATTTAAGATGAGAGAATCAACCCCCACTCACTGGAGGAATTAAAACCACCTCATCCCCATCTTGTAACACTGTTTCTGGTTCAACGAATTGATAGTTAATGCCAAACCGGGTAACATCGCGCCATTTTTCTAATTCTGGATGTTCTGCCAATATCTGAGTTAAAATCCTGTTCACAGGGGTATTCTCGGGAAAAGTTAGCTCAATTTCTGATTGATTATTATAAGCTTCTTGATAGGCAGCAAATAGCTTGATTTTAACCTGAATCATCATCCATTACTTCCCCATTTTATGGTAAATTTAAAAATTATATCAGGCGACCTAGTGGGATTTCAAGAATTCTCATTGTAAAATGAGAGTGATGTTTGTTAGACTAGAGTTTTACCTTAAAAATAAAGACTGATTCGAGGGAAGACTGGCGGATAGATATTAGACCGGGGAGTGTCAAAGGAGAGGAAGGGAGCTATCAAGACTGTCCTGACTCAAGATGGTCTTGACTCTTTTGATTGGTGTGGAGATGATGTCAACACGACCAAGATCCGTCGCCTTGTTCCGCCTATACCGCTTTGGGGTGAGCCTGCCGTTAGGCATAGCGTTAGCTGGATGAGCGTCAATTAAACTGGATGAAGGGGGAATTGAGATGATGCGCGCTAAAACCGGAATTCAACGAAAAGAAGACCATTCATCAAAACCGCCTCGTTATCGCTTTGGTCAAGCTTCCAGTGGGTTTACCCTTCAGAAAAAAGAGAGAAAAAACGCCCCACTGACCATTCAAGCGCAAATGGAACAGGCCCAGCGTTTTGGCCATAGCTTAAGTCATTTGGGGGTACAAGCTCAAAGGGAAAACGAGGAGGTTCAAGATACAGTTGCCCCCGTAGAAGCACCAGAAAACGCTGAGGAAACCAATGGGGCCCCCCTTGCCTTAGAAGAACAAATTGAGCAGGCTAAACAAACGGGCGGGGTTCCCATTCCCCCAGAAGCTTGGGATACCATTCCCTTACAGGAATTACTGGGGATTCAAGATCCCAGTCAGATGTTGATTCATGATGATGCGGTGGCCTACGAATTGTGTGAACAGTTGAATGCTAGGGCTTTTGCCAGTGGCAATCATGTCTTTTTTGGGGCGGGAGAATATCAACCGTCTACTCCTGAAGGTCAGGAATTGATTGTTCACGAGGCGGTTCATACGGTGCAACAGGGGGCTGTGGAGGGGGAAGCGGCAGAGGGGGAGATGGAAGCCCCCGCACCTGTGCAGGAGTGGAATGATCCGGCCGGGGGGGAGTTAGAACAAAAGGCAGATCAGGCGGCGGAAGCGGTGAAAACTGGGGAGATTGGGGAAACGGCTAATTTGAGTCATCAGGATTTGCGCGATCGCGATCTGAGCGAAGAAAACCTACAAGCTACGGATTTGAGTGATTCTGACCTGAAAAAATCCGATCTCACGGAATCCGATTTACAGGAAGCTGATTTACAAGGGGCGGATTTATCCAACGTAGACTTAAGTGGTGTGAATTTAGCCGGAGCAAACTTAACGGGGGCGAATCTCCAAGGTGCCAATTTAACGGGAGCGAATTTAACCGAGGCGAATTTAACCGAGGCGAATCTTGAAAAAGCGGTTCTCACTCAAGTTGTGGCCAATGAGGCCATTCTAGATGAGGCTATTTTTGACCGGGCCGAAATCATCGAAGGGAGTTTTGTTAAAGCAACAGGGGAAAAAACCAGTTTAGAAAAAGCGGACTTAACGGAAACTACGTTTAAACTGGCTGAATTTAAGCGTTCTGATTGGGATAAAGCAGATTTAAGTGATGCTAATTTCAATAAAGTTAATCTAAAAAATTCGAGTCTGGTACAAATTGATGGGAGTGATGCCATTTGGAATGCGGCGAATTTAGAACGAGCGATTCTCAAACGGGCGAATTTGACTGGGGGAAATCTCAATGATACTGACCTAGAAAAGGCGGATTTAAGTCGAGTGAATGCCAGTAAAGGTGATTTTAGAGAGGCAATTTTAAAGTCGGCTAAATTGTTACGAGGGGATTTATCCGGTGCTAATTTTGGGGAAGCTGACTTAAGGGGGGCGGATTTATCCGGTGCTAATTTGGACGGTACAAATTTAGAGGGGGCAAAAACAGCAAGGGCGAAGTTTTCTAAAGGGGTAGGTTGATTTAACCAAGAATCCCTCGCTTTTAGCGATGGGAGTGTCAAGGATAATTGAGCATTATCCGTGATCAACGGACTGAAACTGACCCATTAACCAAGCCCCCACTTGGGACTGGTCTTGACTGCGACTCCGTTGTAGTGCTTGGTCTAGGGTCACTATCTCCAGCCCCGGAAACATCACAGAGATATCAATTCGTTGACTGCCGCGATCGCTCATTTGATAAGCTAAGACTTCCCCCCTTTCCACGTTCACAATCCAATATTCAGCAATTCCCACCTCTTCATACAGCACTCGCTTAACGGTGCGATCGTCCAACAGGGATGATTTTGCCACCTCCACCACTAAATCCGGCACCGGATACTTTTCCAGATTTACAATGTCCGTGCCGCTAGGGATGGCGGTTGCCTTGTTGCCAAGGTAATAGGCTAAATCTGGCTGAAATTCGACATAGCCCGGTTTGCGGAAAGAACAGTTGTCTAATTCTCTAAATGCGATCGCCTTCAAAATGCTGTACAAGTTAACAGCCAGAGAAATCACACTATGATCTTTGCTGTGGTCAAAGCCTACGGAGAGTTGCATTTCTAATCGCATTCGCCCATCACTATAATAGCCCTTGGAGTTAGCATGGGCGGGGTCATCCAAAGCACTTAGGTATTCATTCCAGGTCGCCTGAACCCAAGTATCACTGACTATTAAAGTAGAGAGTGAATTCATGATCATCATCCCGGAGGAGAAATGGATATTTCTTCTAGGTTACTCGTCCTCTGGAACTTTCGCAACAGAGTCCCTTCCTGTGATCTAACCTTGACTAGCAGGATTAATGATAGAGCAATTCTTGATAATATGCTTCGGTGTCTTGGGGCAAAAATGTTGTGGGTTGTAAGGCTTGATCCTGAAGCTTAAAAGCCCGATTAATTTGGATTTGGCTCAAAAAGTCAAGATCATGGGAAATCACCCACATTGCGCCTTGATAGTCATTAATCCCTTGAATCATTTGCTCGACGGTTTCAATGTCTAGGTTGTTGGTGGGTTCATCAAGAATGAGTAAATCAAGCTCGGAAATGCTGATCATGGCGATCGCTAATCGGGCCAATTCTCCCCCACTCAACACGCCTGCCGACCGATACACCTCATCGTTAAAGAATAGAAAATGACCCAACTGTTGCCGCAACAGTTGATAGGATAACTGGGGATTGGCCGCCTGCATATTCTCTAATATCGTTTTTTGACGATTGATTAATCCATAGTTTTGGTCGAGATAAACCACAGTCATGGCTGGGGCGAGTCGCCGTTGCTCTGCTTTGACCATTCCGGCCGCGTCAGGGGTAAAGAGGGCTTTAATCAGGCTGGATTTGCCGGAACCATTGGGGCCAGCGAGGGCGACTCGATCGCCGGAAACCAGATGCAAGTTAAAATTCTCGATTAACAGGCGATCGCCCACGGTCAGGGAAGCGTTGTGAATCTCAAGTAGGGTCTTGCGTTTCAGGCTTTTTTCTTCGAGTTGAATATTCGTTGCTTTCCTCGTTTTAATCTTCGTCTCCGCCACCTTTTGAGCCGCTTGTTCAAGGGCGGCCTCGTTTTTTTCGGCGGCTTTACCTGCGGTTGAAGAGGCCCGATTAGCAAAATAGCGTTTTGCCATCTTACCCATACTGCCACTCGCCGCTTTTTGTTCACCCCGTTTCTGGGACTGTGCGGCTCGTTTTTGTTCAGCTAGGGCGGTGGTTTTAGCCCGTTTTAAGGCTTTTTTGGCCACTTCATACGATCGCAGTGCAGCCCCTAGAGCCATCCGTTTCTGTTCGCGATAAAAAGAATAATGGCCGCCATAAACATTCACCCCCAAGGGTGTTAATTCCCAAGTCGTTGTCACCACCTGATCGAGAAAAAAGGGTTTATGGGAGACAATAATAAAAGCCCCCAGAAATTGATTCAAACTGGCGCGTAGACTCTCCAAGGTGAGTAAATCAAGGTGATTCGTGGGTTCGTCCAACAGCAACACATCCGGCGCTTGAGCTAAACCCACCGCCAAGAAGAGTTTGGTTAATTCTCCCCCACTCAAGCGGTGCAGAGGTAAAGATAAATCTAAATCCGTGGCGAATTGAGTTCTCAAAAGCTCATCAATTTGCCACCATTCCTCACACAGGGCGCTTAAGAACTGAAAAATAGGCTGTTCCGGCTCAATATGGCGGAGGGTGCTGACTTGGGGCAAATAATAGAGGGAACCCCGACGTAGCACCGAACCTGTCGGAGATTGCACCTGTCCGGCTAATAGCTGCATGAGGGTAGACTTGCCGCTTCCGTTTGCTCCGACTAAGGCAATGCGATCGCCTTTTTCCACAGCCACATTCACACCGGAAAATAGTGTGCGGGTTGGTTCAACAGTATAGGCTAAATTCTCGCCCGATAAAATAACGGTATTGTTGCTGTTGCTCGTTCTTTCCATACTTCACCCCCATAATTCATCATCTGGCTCATGACCGTCTTGTTGCGCATTGCGGTTTTATTGCTCAGAAGATGCTTCATCAGAGAAATGGGTCTGAAACCCCGTCCTTCAGGACGGCTTTGCATCTTGAATTTTAGCACTAAAAGCAAACTCACAAAGGATGTACTATAATGTGAGGCATGGAAAAAGCCTATCGCTACCGTTTTTATCCTACACCGGAACAAGAACACCTCTTGCGCCGCACGTTGGGTTGTGTCC
>NZ_JAIHOM010000077.1 GCF_026130165.1 Spirulina subsalsa FACHB-351
CCCCCCGCCCTAACTCGACCCCATTCTGAGCCAGCCATTTCCCCTACTGACCCTACAATGCCTTGGGTTCAGCCCATCTCCCCATCCCTGACTCCCCTGACCTCCCTTGAAGGTGAGGGCATCATTCAAGCCAAACAAGATCCCCATCCAGAGCGAGCCATGCCCCCGCTCCTCATTCCAGAATTGCCCCCAACCGGGTCAGCCAATCTCCCCACCCCACCCCAGAAAACCCTCCCCCAAACTCCCCTAGAACCCCAGCAACCCCTTTTCTCAGTCCATCCCCCGCTCCCACCCTCCCGGATAGAGTATCTTGACACAACACCGGGGGAAAGCTCTGCCCCCCTGCAACCCCTAACCCTTCTCCCCCCAGAAAGCAACCTCATTCAGGCTCGGTACGACCTCTCAACCCCAGCCCTATCCTCCCCGATGGCTTGGGATCCCATGCCAGTGGTTCAAGCTCAACCCCTAGTTCCAACCCCGATAGATGCAAGTCCTATTCCGATTCAGAATGTTGTCGTCCCTTCTCAATCCTTCCCCGTGGGACGCGATGAAAGCGAGTTATTGCCCCCCAGAGGTTTAGCCCCCTCAAGGTCGGCCGTCGTGCCGATGATTCATCCCCTCACCACCCCCTCAAACCCCCCGACTCTTGAGCGTGAAAGCTCCACCCTAGGGAAAGGCGACACCAACAATCCTGTCACCCAGCCCTCTCCCCCTCTCCCCCTCTCCCCTGCTCCCCTGCTCCCCCGCTCCCTGTCCTCTAAGCCTTCAGAGCCAGTTTCCGCTCCAGTCAAGCAACCTACCCTACCCATCATTCAGGCCACCGTAGAACAGCCTCCACGCCCCCTTGAACCCTTGGTTTTGTCTTATGCCAACACCACCGTTCCCTTGTCGTTCCGAAGCCCTGGGCAAATCCCGCAGAGGGGAAGGGATAGTCCTTCTGCCCTACCTTCTGCACCCCCTCTCACCCCCGTTCAACCTAGCGCCCTACCCCCCCCTGTATCCACTCAGTCCAGCACGGATGTCACCGCTCCCAGAGGAACAGTCGTCAGTCAGGGGTCCCCTAACAACGGTGGTTTTAATGCTCTGAACACCGTTTCCCCAGTCCCCCTACGGGAACGTGACAAGCAAGGTTTAAGCGAGGTGGATCTGGATGCTTTAGTGACCAAAGTAGAGCGAAAAATACTCAAACGATTAGTTGTTGAAAGTGAACGTCGAGGTAAACGGAAATGGCTCTAGAAAAATTAAAAATTAAAGCGGAAAAGGATCAAGAAGGGGATTTTGCCGAAGAAATCGAAGTTCTCTTTAATCCCAATCAACTGCAAATTGATAAAACAGGTTGGATCATTGGGGATGGTTATCCGGTGGCCGCCAATGAACTGGCCACTTTAACGATTAACTTATTCTTCGATACCACCCTAAGCGGTTCGCCGCCGGAAAATGTGCAGAAACACACTAAGAAAATTTTCAACCTCACCCATCCGAAAATTGGCAACAGTGAAAAACGACCGCCACGCTGTAAATTAATTTGGGGGACAATTGGGGGAAATGATAGTATTTTGCTCCCCGATGGTTTTTTAGAACGAGTGAGCAAAACGTTAACCCATTTCTTAGAAGATGGAACGCCAGTCCGCGCTTTATTGAACTGTACGTTTCGAGAGTGGGCGGATTCTGAAAAACGGAAAAAAGAAGCGAATTTAATTGATGATCCGGTGCGGATTGTCCGACGGGGAGAAACCTTAAGTCGTATTGCTTATGAGGAGTATGGAGATTCAGGCTTATGGCGAATTATTGCGGATGAAAATAAACTCACGAATCCTCGAATTTTAACGCCCGGATTGGTTTTAACCATTCCGGCTTTGAACGGGAGGTTAAAGGGGAATGTCTAACTATTCTGGGGCTAAAACGCTTGCTCCTAATGTGGAAATTTTGGTTCAAGGGAAAAAACTATCGGCGAAAACTGACGCGGATCTGATTGGGGTTCAGGTTTTTGAAGATATTGATGCGCCGAGTATGTTTACCTTGGAATTGATTAGTTGGGATTTGCCGAAGGAAAAGTTTACTTGGGTTGATGATGATTTATTTGATTTGGGCAATGAAGTTGAAATTAAAATGGGCTATGAGAATAGTTTACAGACGGTTATTTATGGTGAAATTACGGGGCTAGAACCTGAATTTAGCCAAGGTTTTACACCTCGCTTGGTGGTGCGAGGTCATGATCTCCGACACCGATTGTTACGAGGATCAAAGACTAAATCTTTTACGAAAATGAAGGATAGTGAAATTTTTAGTAATATTGCGCGGCAGAGGAGTTTAAGCCCCCAAGTTAAGGATAGTGAGGTTCAGCATGATTATGTTTTACAACGGAATCAAACGGATTGGGATTTTTTAAAGGGTCGGGCTGAACGGATTGGTTATGAAATTGTGATTGAGAAAAAAAATATTTCGTTTAAACCGCCTCAAAATGATGGTCAAAAGGTAATGACGTTGAAGTTTAAGGAGAATTTAAGTGAGTTTTTCCCGCGTTTAAGTACGATGAATCAGGTGGAAAAGGTGGAGGTTCGGGGCTGGCTGCCGGAGGATAAAAAGGAGGTGCTAGGAAAGGCAGGAAGTGGGAAAGAGGGGAGTAAGATGGGGGGGCAAAAAACGGGGCCGAAGGTTGTAGAAACGTTTGGGGAATCGACAGCTACTGTTGTTCATCAGCCTGTGGCGACTAAGGCGGAAGCTGACCAAATTGCTTTAGGGCAGTTTAAGGATATGGCGATCGCGTACATCACGGCGGAGGGGACTTGTCCGGGCAATCCCACGCTACGCATTGCTAAGGTGATTGAGATTGAACAGGTCGGAAAACGCTTTAGTGGGCTTTATTATGTGACATCGACAGAACATTTTTATAGTCATAGATCGGGTTATAAAACGTCATTTACAGCGAGGAGAACTGCATCATGATGGGATTTGATTTGTTAATGCCTCCTGACCAAACCGCCCGATTTTATGGGGTGACAATTGCAGTCGTGACCAATATTAAAGATGAGGATGGACTGGGACGAGTTAAGGTTAAATTTCCTTGGTTAACGGATGAAGATGAGAGTCCTTGGGCGCGAGTGATGACTCCGATGGCGGGGGATGATCGGGGGTTTTACTTTTTGCCGGAGGTGGATGATGAGGTGTTAGTCGCGTTTGAGCATGGGGATATGGCATTTCCCTATATTTTGGGGAGTTTGTGGAATGGCAAAGATAAGCCACCGGAAAAAAATGATGATGGGGAAAATAATAAACGTCTGATTAAGTCTCGCAGTGGTCACATGATTATTCTGGATGATACAGAAGATAAGGAACAGGTGATTATTCAGGATAAGAGTGGCAAGAATAAAATTATGATCGACTGTGAAAATGATGAGATGACAATTGAAGTGGAAAAGGATTTAAAGATTAAAGCCAAGGGTAAGATTTCTTTAAAAAGTAGTGATGATGATTTGATTATTGAGTGTAATAATTTGCAGATTAAGACCCAACAAGATTGTGAGATTGAGGCGGGTGCAAACTGTAAAATTAAAGCGCAGACTAAAGCTGAAGTTGAGGCACAATCTGGGCTGGAGTTGACTTGTGCTGCCGGAGTTAAGGTTAATAATAGTGCGTTAGAAGTGATGTGATGGATATTGATTTTTTGGGAGTGGGTTGGTCCTTCCCAGTACAACTGGATGAAAAACAGCAGATTGCGACGGCGAAATATGAGGCGGCGGTGCGACAATCAATTTGGGCTATTCTCAGCACAGCCCGAGGTGAACGGTTGATGCGTCCTGAGTTTGGCTGTCGGATTCATGATCATGTTTTTGCGCCGAATACTTCGGGAACGGTGGGGCAAATTATTAGCGATGTACGGTCAGCTTTGATGGAATGGGAGCCTCGGATTGATGTTTTAGATGTTGATTTACTGCCCCAATCTGCCCAGCCTAATTTATTACAAATTTCGATTCATTATCAAGTCAGAACGACTACGAATGAATTTAATCTGGTTTATCCTTTTTATTTACAATAACGAATGAAGATGTCTTTAGACCCCCCTAAACTAGATCAACGGAGTCGTGAGGAGATTATTCAAGAGACTCTAACGTTGGTGGAATCTTATTCCGATTGGCAAATACCCGGAACCGATGCGCCGGATTTAGGTCTGGCGTTGGTGCGGATTTTTGGTCACATGATGACGGTGGTGCAAAACCATTTGAATGATGTGCCGAATCGGAATCAGTTGGCCTTTTTGAATCTCATCGGGACAGAGTTGGTTCCGCCCCAAGCGGCGCGGGTGCCTGTGACGTTCCGTTTGACTCCGGGGGGGTCAGGGGTATTAATTCCGCCCCAGACGCAGGTGGCGGCCCCTCCGACCACTGGGGAGGATGAGGATGTGGTGTTTGAGACGGAGCAGGAGTTGCTGGTCACAGATACTCAACTGAGGTCAATTTTTGTCATTGAAGATCATGATTACTATAGCCAACGTAACCCAGAAACTCAGGGGGAGGATCTGCCGTTTTGTCCTTGGCATGGGGATAGACCTGTAGACCATTATTTGTACTGGCAGGCTGGGGATCTCTTTGATTTGCCTGAGTTGACCCAAGTCACGGTCACGTTAGAAACGGACTCGCCCGCTAGTGCTGAACAGTTAGCGGGTCGTCTGGCGGATTGGGAGGCCTGGGATGGTCAACAGTGGCAAGGTTTGAGTGGGATTGAGCGGTCGTGGTCGCCGGAATCCGAACAAGTCTTTGTTACCCTCAGCCTACTGCCGAAACTCCAAGAGGTTGAGGTGGATGGGGTTTCTGGGAAATGGTTACGGGTGAGGTTGACCCACTATCAACGGGAACAATTGCCGGAATTGCGAACCATGATGGTGAGTACGGCCGTGGATCAAAGGAAGTCCCCCCAGGCTTGTTTTTTTAATACGAGTTTGCTGGATTTGAGTAAGGATTTTTATCCGTTCGGCACGGCCCCTCAGTTTAATGACACTTTTCGGATTGCCTTAGATGCTCGCCTGATTCAACCGGGGATGGTGATGGAAGTTGAGGCCGAAATGAGCCGCAGCCCTCGCTATACCGATGATCTCGCGGTGGTTTGGGAGGTGGGGCAAGGGGTGCAATGGCAGGAAATTGAGACAACGGATGAGGTGACAAAATTCCGTTGGCTGCCGGATTCGGGGCCTCTGCGTTTTGTTGCGGGGAGTGTGGTGGGGGTGTTTCAGTTTCCCTCGGTTTTGCCCGGGTCTGGGACGGGGGGGGAGGCGACTTACTGGTTGCGGGCGCGGATTGTTGGGGGACAGTATGGCAGTCGAGGCGGAACGCGCCCTTATGTGGTGTATAACGAGGTGACGATGGTGGCTCAGACTATCCCCTCGGGTCAATTGGAAATTGAGGGGGATGACTTAGAGGGGATTGCCCTAGGGGACACCCTCCGCCTGCAATCGCTGGTGGATCCACTCCGTCAGGAGGAGGCGAAAGTGGTTGACCTGCGGCCGGAACAGCAGATGATTGTTCTCAATCATCCCACCCGCCATGCTTACGAAAGCGGCAGTCGGGTTTTGCGGAAATTAACCCTGACGGAATCGACACCGGACACTTTTGACCCGCCGATTCTCCAGAGTTTCAGGCTGACCTATCGCTTTATTCTCCAACGCCCGGCTAGGGTTAAAGCCTACAATGATTTTATTTTTTGTGATGCCACGCCCCTTGATTTATTGCTCCAGCGTCCGGTTCACCGGGGGGAGCGAGTGGTGCAGTTTAAAGAGGTGAGTTTTTTGGCGTTGGGGGAATTGTTGGTCTTTCCGGGGCAGCCTCCAGAAAAACGGCAAATTGAACTGATTGATCAAGGGGGTCAACAGGTTATTTTGCGTGACCCTTTAGAGCAGGATTATCCGGGGGGGACAAGGGTAGCCCGTTGTTTTCATCCCCTGACTCCTCAACTCAATTCGGATTCAGCCCTGTATCTGGGGTTTAATCGTCCCTTCCCTAACCGTGCTAATAGTCTTTATTTTCAAGTCCAACCGCCCCACCCCCAAGAGGTGGCCCCGGGACAACGGCCCGATTCGTTAGCCCACAACAGTCTACGCATTGTTTGGGAGTATCCTAGTCCCCAAGGTTGGCAGCCTTTGGTGGTTCAAGATCAGACTCGGAGTTTTTCGGAAAAAGGGTTAGTTCAGTTTATTGGACCGACTGATTGGATAGAGTCTCCCCATTTTGGTCAATCACGGTATTGGTTGAGAGTCCGCCAACAACTGACTCCTCCGGGTGATTTACCTTGGCCTTTATTGGCTCTCTTCCGGTGGGCTATTACCTACCAACAGTTTAGGTTCTGGGGTCTGATGCGCTATTTCTGCGGCCAAGTGGCTCGTTCCTCAGACTTGACTCCGGCTCCTCGGATTCAGGCGGTGCGCACGAATACGACCTGGGCGAGTCAGTCTATTCATCTGCGCGGGGAGGTGTTGGGATCGAGTAATCATGAACCGAATCAGGTTTTTAGGACCAGTCAGGTGCCGATTTTGTGGGGTCAGCAATTGGAGGTTCAGGAGGGACAGATGCCCTCCTCCTCGGAGCAGCAGGCTTTAAACCGCCTTTGGGGAAGTGATGCTATTAAGCCCAGTTGGGATGAAAATGGTCGTCTGGAAAGGGTCTGGGTGCGTTGGCAGGAAGTGCCGGATTTCTATAGTTCGAGTCCGAGCGATCGCCACTATGTCATCGATCGTCAACTGGGGACGATTCGCTTTGGGGATGGTCAGGGGGGCAGAATCCCTCCTCGGGGTCGCCAAAATATCCGTCTGGCTCACTATAGTATTGGCGGCGGAGTGCGGGGGAATCAAGGAACCCAAACGATCGCCACCCTGAAGACGACGATTCCCTACCTTGATGGGGTAATCAATTGGGAAGGGGCTTTAGGGGGGAGTGACCGAGAATCTGTAGAGCGTCTTAAATTGCGATCACCTAAACATCTCCGACATCGCGATCGCGCCGTCACCGCCCAAGACTTCGCCGACCTCACCTATGAAGCCTCCATCGAAGTCGCCCGCGTCCAAGTCATCACCCCCGAAATGCTCGCCCCCGGCTTCAACCCCCTACTAGAGGAACTGTGGATAGATCCCAACCCTAACCCACAAACCCCCATTCCGGGGAACGAAATCGATGTCTTCAACCATCCCATCCGGGCCGGCCACGTAGACGTGATCATCGTCCCCCATAGCCCCGACCCTCAGCCCACCCCGAACCTTGCCCTGCTCAACCGCGTTGAACAATTCCTCAAAGCTCGCTCTATTCCCACCTTGCACCTTCACCTCTCGGGCCCCAAATGGCAAGAAATCCAGATTATCACCGAAATTGTCCCCCAAAACCTCGCCAACGCCGGAGCCCTTAAAGCCGCCGTCATCAAAAGACTAGAGGAATTTTTGCACCCCCTCACCGGAGGTCAAGAAGGGACAGGCTGGCAGTTTGGCCGTCGCCCCCAACCCTCGGACATCTACGCGGTTCTCGAAGCCATTCCTGAGTTGGGTTATGTCTACTCCCTAGAGATCCAACCCACCCAGACTCTCATTGATCAGCAAACCCTGATCTACTCCGGAGCCCACCAAGTCATTCTTAAAGAGGGAATAGGGAACAGGGAATAGGGGAGCAGGGGAGCAGGGGAGCAGGGGGGCAGGGGAGCAGGGGGGCAGGGGAGAGGATTCCCGACTCCCAACTCCCAACTCCAGACTCCCGACTCCCAACTCCCGACTCCCAACTCCCAACTCCCAACTCCCGACTCCCGACTCCCGACTCCCGACTCCCAACCCCCTATTACCCCCAATCCTAAAACCATGCCCATCCCCAATCCCCCCCTAGAGGAACGCACCTGGGACGACCTAGTAGCCGAAGCCATTAATCGAATTCCCCTCGAAGCCCCCCAGTGGACTGACCATAACCCGTCAGACACCGGGATCATTCTCATTGAACTCCTCGCTTGGCTCACCGAGATGGTTCTCTACCGTCTCCACCAAATCCCCCATCCCAATCAAGCCGTCTTCCTCTCCCTGTTGAAAGGCAAACCCTGGACCCTTCCCCCAGACCTGACCACCACCGCCCAAGCCGCCCTCATCCAAGCCGAAATTCAAAAAACCCTCGCCGAACTCCGTCACCCCTACCGTGCCGTCACCCCCCAAGACTTTGAGCAACTGATCCTCATCGACTGGCTCAAAACCCGCACCGCCCAACAAGACTTTGGCCCTGATGGCGAAATTGCCCGCGTCCACTGCCTCCCTCAACGGGATCTTGACCACGCCGAGATTAACCAAGTCGTTGAGGGTCATATTACCTTAGTCGTCCTCACCCGTTATCCCCAAGCCGATACCGCACTCCTACGGCACACCCTAGGACGCTTCCTCAATCAACGCCGCCTCCTGAGTACCCACCTCCACATTATTGAACCCCACTTTGTCAACGTCACCCTCAACGCCAGTCTTTACCTCGAAGATAGTGCCGATTTCCGCCGCGTGCGAGACATCGCTCACCAGCGCATTCAACAATACTTTGCCCCCCTTGACTCCCAAGACTTTTGGCAAGGTCAAGGCTACCCCTTTGGGGCTGACATTTATCTCTCCCAACTTTATGAACTCCTTGATGGTCTGCCGGGGGTTGATTACGTCGAAGACTTGACCCTAACGGATATTGAACCGGAACGCCAACAGTTTAACGAACAGAATCAAGTCATTGGTCTGTCCATTCAAGACCATGAATTAGTCCGGATTCAGATCGGTGAGATGCAAACCCTACAACGGTTCAGAGAGCAATGGAAAACCAATCCCAATTAAGCAGTTATTTAGAATACCTCCCGGCCTACCTGCAAACCGACCCCTTAATTGGTCAGTTTCTCCGGGCTTTTGAGCAGATTTTGAGTGGGATTCCCTCCCCAGAAGCCCCCCCTTTTCAACCTCACATCCTCACAGCTGACTCAGAATCGACTGTGGGTGTGGAAACCGTGATTTCTGAGATTCATCGTTATTTTGACCCCCAACAAACTCCGGCGGAATTTTTGCCCTGGTTGGCGGGGTGGATTGCCCTGAGTTTACAGGAAGATTGGAACGAGGCCGTAAAACGGCAATTTATCAGCCAAATCGTGCCGCTCTATCGGATTCGGGGAACGGTTCCCGGTTTGAAAAAAATGCTCACCATTTACCTGGAGAATTCTGGGTTGAGTTATCCAGAGCGGACGATTTCGATTTTTGAATTTCCCGATCAGCCCCATTATTTTCAGGTTCAGTTAGCTTTACCCAGTCATCAGGTGATCCAACCGGAGCGTTACTGGCGAGAATGTCGAGCGGCCCAGGCGATTATTAACCAAGAAAAGCCCGCTCATACCTATTACGCGCTGCGGATTTTAACCCTTACGATGCAGTTAAGTCAGGGGTGGGGTTGTTGTTATCCCTTTACCCTGTGGGAAGACCCTTCCCAACAGATCCTAGAACTCGAAGCGTCGGTTCATCTGGATCCTGAAGAGTTTGAGAGTCAATTGGGGCAAGAGATTTTAATTCGCATTCAGGGAACGAAGAAACTGTTAGAACCCAAGGGTAGCCAGAGGGGGCCTGTGGTTCGCCAACGGATATTTTATGACCAGTGGGTGGCGAATCCTCGGGGCTTTTTTGTAGCTTTAGCGAATTTAGGCGATCGCGCCCTCCGAGGGACTCTAACCGTCCATTTGAACTTTACCCTCAACCATCAACCCTTCTCCTGTCTCGTCTTAACCGCACCCTTTGACCTAGAGCCAAACTTGAGAATTTATCGGCCTTGGAACGACTTAGCCGCCATGCCCGGTAATACCCGCCTCGACAGCAACCCCGCCACCACCCTAAAACTGCAAAATGACCCCCCCCTGCACATCTACGAGCCTCAAATCCAGCCCATCGACGGCAACATCCGCCTCGGTTCACAACGCCCTCAAACCCTGCGTTTAGTCCATGATGCCCGACTGCGGATCTATCAACCTCGAACCCTCTGGGACCCCGTAGCACAGACCACTCGCCTCGGTTGGGACACAACATCAACCCTGCAATTGTCCCGTGACCGTCAGACCCCCACCCTCCAGATTTATACTCGCCGTACAGAGTACAAAATTGGCAACACCCGCCTCGGCCCAGCCATCGGCGACACCCTGCGCCTGGTCCCAAACTCCCAATGGTTAGAGCGGATCTACCGCTTCCAGCTTTTCGAGCTTCCCCAACAACAACAGCTTGAGATTGAGGTATGGGTTGAACCCCATCACCCCACCCCAGAAGAAGCCCTGAACATTAACCATCTTTTGCTCCTGCGAATCCAATCCCAAACCGCTAAACTTTCGCCCTTTCCGGGGTCATACTATCCCAACACCCCAAACTTAGAGTTTTCTCCTCAAGGGATTCGCGCCACCCACACCGTCACCTACCAAAAGTTTTTAGAAAATCTTCAGGGGTTTTATGTGGTGTTGACTAATCTCAATCCTCAAATCGTGACCGGAACGGTGACGATTCGGATCAAATTTAAGCTCAATCAGCGACAAATTTCCCTTGTGATTTTAGAAGAAAATTTTGCCCTGAGTCCACGGGTTCACGCCTTAGAAATTTGCCATCAAAATCAGGATGGCACTATGGCAGGGAATACGATTATTGGTCGAGTTACGCCCTATATGCTGCGAAACGCCGTACAAACTGAGGACTGGATCGATTAAAACGCTTAATGTTTGGGGAGATGATGAATGTCTGACTTTATACTAACAACCGGGGATTTAGCGATGTTTAATCCAACCTTTGGGGCGGCTATTGTCACAGTCCGACCCGGCAATTTAAGCGGAACCGGGAAAATGAAGATCAATCAAAAACTGGTCTGTATTGATGGGGATGAAAAAACCGTGATTGTTCCCGGTTGTCCCTATATGACCCCGGTTTACAACATTCCGGGAGTTGGCATCCTCAGTATTGCCTCCCTCGCCCCCAATCAAAAAGCACTCCGCGTCAAATCCAATCATAAACCCGTGTTACTCAAGGGCGGAACCTTTAATGCGAAATTCCAAGTCCTTGTCCCTGCTCAACAACCCACACCCGGAGGACCCGTGCCTGATGCCACTCCTCAGTACGCCGGAACGGGGAGCTTTGTCACCACCAATTTTAGGGTCAAGGGGACCTAAATCCTAGAGAATAGAAACAGAAGGGGAATCAGGGGAGGATTCCCCCTTGGGGAGCTTAAGCAAAGTTGAAAAACACCAGAGGAATGTAGAGAGGGGAATCATGAGGGAGAGGCAACAATCTGAATCCAAAGTTTTAGTCAAATCAGCGACCCCATCGGCGCAGACCCACCAAACGCCACCATCATCATTACAGGAAGATTTCCAAACCCCTTGGGGGAATCAAGCATTAGGGCAAGTGTTACAAGCTCAACGTCACTCCTCCCCAGGGCCACAGCCACTGATGGGGGGGCTGGATCTATTCTCCCCTCGGTCTAGGGGAGTGTCCCCATTTCGCGGTTTATCTGAGGAATTGAATCCCCGAAAGGTAAACAGGGTGCAAGCTAAGTTAAGTATTACCCCAGCAGGCGATCGCCACGAACAAGAAGCCGACCACCTCGCCACTCAGGTCGTGCAAAGGATTCATCAAAAAACTACCCCTACACCCAACCCATCCCAAACCATCCAAGCCAAACCCCTCCCCCCCCAAACAACCCCAACTCCTAGCCCTCTCGGCACAACCGTCACCCCCCAAATTGAAACAGCCATCCGGCAACAGCGAGGTCAAGGACAACCCCTGCCAACCGATATACGCGAACCCCTAGAACAAGCCTTTCAAACCGATTTCAGCCCCGTTCGGATTCACACCGACGAAAAATCCCATCAGTTAAATCACTCCATCCACGCCCTAGCCTTCACCACCGGACAGGATATCTTTTTTAAACGCGGCAAGTACCAACCCCACAGTCGTCAAGGTCAAGAACTCCTCGCCCATGAGCTTACCCATGTTGTCCAGCAAAATTCGAGGGCGAGAACCATCCAACGCAAGGGAGACAGACTACTCAACACCCTAGAACAAGCACCAGCCATCCTCAGCAGTTTGGTTGAAGATATTTCCCAAGAAATTTCTAGTTTTTCCGCCACCTGGTTAGAATCCACACCCACAGAAATTGAACTGTTCCCTTGGCTAAAAATCACTCAACCCGAATTAAAACTAGATCAGAAAGACAAAAACTACGAGCTTGATATTCAGGGAAGAGTAGAACTTAATCTAGGTTCTGATCTAGCAACCATCAAACCCGAGGGAACTTTCAAAATCAATTATCAGAGCCAAACGAAAAAATGGGACTATAAAACTGAAAATATTGGTATCGATGTACAGATTTCTAACATCCTCCAATTCAACGCCACCAACCTCCAATACGACCGCACCCAGAAAAGCATCATCATTGGACAAGCTGGGCTAAAAATCCCCGAACTGAATAATGTCGAGGCCACAGTCAGTCAAGCCAAGATTGACCCCAGTGGTTTGAACTGGAAAGAAGTCCAACTCAAAGCCCCCGATTTAGCCCTAGGGAATTACGTCAGTCTAACCAACGCTCAAGCCACCATTGCCGGAGCTAGTGAAAAGTATAAGTCCAAATTTGAGGGAGACTTTGGCATCAATTTAGGTTCACCCGACCTCCTAGCCTTGAAAGGGAAGGGGCATCTGACCGTGACCTATGAGGAAGGGAAATGGGGATGTCAACAAAAGGACGTTGGCATTGAGGGAACAATCGCTAATCTGTTGAACTTCAGTGCGAGTAATATCCAATACGACCACAGCAGCAAAACCGTCACCATAGAGAAAGCCGGAATTAGCGTTCCCGACCTCAACAACATCACAGCCACAGTCAGTCAAGCCAAGATTGACCCTAGTGGGCTGAATTGGGAACAAGTCCAACTTAAAGCCCCCAAGTTAGCCCTCGGAAATTACGTCAGTCTAACCAACGCTCAAGCCACCATTGCCGGAGCTAGTGAAAAGTATAAGTCTAAATTTGAGGGAGACTTTTGCATCAATTTAGGTTCACCCGACCTCCTAGCCTTAGAAGGGAAGGGGCATCTGACCGTGACCTATGAGGAAGGGCAATGGGGATGCCAACAAAAGGACGTTGGGATTACAGGAACAATCGCTAATCTGTTGAACTTCAGTGCGAGTAATATCCAATACGACCACAGCACTAAAACCGTCACCATAGAGAAAGCCGGAATCAGCGTTCCCGACCTCAACAACATCACAGCCACAGTCAGTCAAGCCAAGATTGACCCTAGTGGACTGCACTGGGAACAAGTTCAACTCAAAGCCCCCAAGTTAGCCCTCGGAAATTACGTCAGTCTAACCAACGCTCAAGCCACCATTGCCGGAGTCAGCGAAAAGTATAAGTCCAAATTTGAGGGAGACTTTGGCATCAATTTAGGTTCACCCGACCTCCTAGCCTTAGAAGGGAAGGGTCATCTGACCGTGACCTATGAGGAAGGGCAATGGGGATGTCAACAAAAGGACGTTGGGATTACAGGAACAATCGCTAATCTGTTGAACTTCAGTGCGAGTAATATCCAATACGACCACAGCACTAAAACCGTCACCATAGAGGAAGCCGGAATCAGCGTTCCCGACCTCAACAACATCACAGCCACAGTCAGTCAAGCCAAGATTGACCCTAGTGGACTGCACTGGGAACAAGTTCAACTCAAAGCCCCCAAGTTAGCCCTCGGAAATTACGTCAGTCTAACCAACGCTCAAGCCACCATTGCCGGAGTCAGCGAAAAGTATAAGTCCAAATTTGAGGGAGACTTTGGCATCAATTTAGGTTCACCCGACCTCCTAGCCTTAGAAGGGAAGGGGCATCTGACCGTGACCTATGAGGAAGGGAAATGGGGATGTCAACAAAAGGACGTTGGGATTACAGGAACAATCGCTAATCTGTTGAACTTCAGTGCGAGTAATATCCAATACGACCACAGCACTAAAACCGTCACCATAGAGAAAGCCGGAATTAGCGTTCCCGACCTCAACAACATTACAGCCACAGTTAGTCAAGCCAAGATTAATCACGAGGGATTGAATTGGGAACAAGTTCAACTCAAAGCCCCCAAGTTAGCCCTCGGAAATTACGTCAGTCTAACCAACGCTCAAGCCACCATTGCCGGAGCTAGTGAAAAGTATAAGTCCAAATTTGAGGGAGACTTTGGCATCAATTTAGGTTCACCCGACCTCCTAGCCTTAGAAGGGAAGGGGCATCTGACCGTGACCTATGAGGAAGGGAAATGGGGATGTCAACAAAAGGACGTTGGGATTACAGGAACAATCGCTAATCTGTTGAACTTCAGTGCGAGTAATATCCAATACGACCACAGCACTAAAACCGTCACCATAGAGAAAGCCGGAATTAGCGTTCCCGACCTCAACAACATCACAGCCACAGTGAGTCAAGCCAAGATTAATCAGGAAGGCTTGAACTGGGAACAAGTTCAACTTAAAGCCCCCAAGTTAGCCCTCGGAAATTACGTCAGTCTAACCAACGCTCAAGCCACCATTGCCGGAGCTAGTGAAAAGTATAAGTCCAAATTTGAGGGAGACTTTGGCATCAATTTAGGTTCACCCGACCTCCTAGCCTTAGAAGGGAAGGGTCATCTGACCGTGACCTATGAGGAAGGGAAATGGGGATGTCAACAAAAGGACGTTGGGATTACAGGAACAATCGCTAATCTGTTGAACTTCAGTGCGAGTAATATCCAATACGACCACAGCACTAAAACCGTCACCATAGAGAAAGCCGGAATTAGCGTTCCCGACCTCAACAACATCACAGCCACAGTCAGTCAGGCTAAAATCGACCCTAGTGGACTGCACTGGGAACAAGTTCAACTCAAAGCCCCCAAGTTAGCCCTAGGGAATTACGTCAGTCTCGACAAAGCCAAAGCCACCATTGGTGGAGCCAGCGAAAAGTATAAGTCCAAATTTGAGGGAGACTTTGGCATCAATTTAGGTTCATCCGACCTCCTAGCCTTAGAAGGGACGGGACATCTGATCCTCAGCGATCAGGAAGGGAAATGGGAATGTCAACAAAAGAACGTTGGGATTACAGGAACAATCGCTAACCTGCTGAACTTTAGTGCCAGTAATATCCAATACGACCACAGCACTAAAACCGTCACCATAGAGGAAGCCGGAATCAGTGTTCCCGACCCAAACAATGCCCAAGTCTCCATCATGACAACCACCGTCAGTCAAGCTAAAATTGACCAAAGCGGCTTGGACTGGGCAAAAATCGAACTTAACATCCCTGAGTTAGCCCTAGGGAATTACGTCAGTCTCGCCAAAGCCAAAGCCACCATTGGCGGAGCTAGTGAAAAGTATAAGTCTAAATTTGAGGGAAACTTTGGCATCAATTTAGGTTCACCCGACCTCCTAGCCTTAGAAGGGACGGGTCATCTGACCCTCAGCGATCAGGAAGGGAAATGGGAGTGTCAACAAGAAAACGTTGGCATTGAGGGCACAATCGCCCAGATTCTAAACTTCAAGGCCAGTAATATCCAATACGACCACAGCAGCAAAACTGTAAGCGTCCAACAAGCGGGAATCAGTGTTCCCAAACTCAACAATGCCCAAGTGACTGTCACTAAGGTTGAAATTAATCAGAAGGGCTTGGATTGGGAAACGGTTACAGTTAGCACTGACACAATCTCAATTGGTAATCTTCTGGCAATCACAAATCCCACTGTTACTGTTGAAGGTCAGGAAACGCAATACAGTACGACGGCCAGTGGGGGTGTGGAGTTAAATTGTGGGAAGTACCTGACGGCTAAAGGGACAGGTATGGTCAAATTAGACCGGACTCAGGCGAACAATAAAGGCAAACTAAAGGTTGAGAAGGCGGAACTCACGGTCAAAGGAAGTATTCAGCTTCCGGGTGATTCCGTATCTTGGCCGAATATCAGTTTGGACTACCCGATTGTGCCGGGTGTAGAAGCGGGTCTGGAACTGGGTATTAATGGAGGAATTGGTGCTAGTTTGGCTGGTTCCATTGCCAAGCAAGCTATACAGGATTGGCAGGTGGGTGTTAATCCAGAAATTAATGGTTTTTTGGCGGTTTCGTTGAAGGCTAAAGCGGGTGTTGGAAGCGCTTATATTGCGGCGATTCAAGCGTTTGTAGCTGGAAAATGTCAAGCTGATTTTCGGGGGGGGCTGAAGCTTGAAGGTCTGTTGAAATACGATGAGGAAAGTCATAAGGTTGATGCCAGTCAATTAAAATCTCAATATTATGCGAAGGCTGAATTTAAGGTTGAAGTATCAGCAGGTGTTCAAGCTCAAGCTTTATACCTTTTTACCAAAAATTTATATCGAATTCGTGCGAAATGTAGTTTAGGCGGTGGGGGAATAGAAGGTCTTCTGGAATTTGATGAAAATGGTAAGCTTGAGATAGGAAAGCCGAAGTTTAGTGGAGTCATTGCAGGCAGTTTTGATAAGGAATCGATTAAGCTGGAGGAGCGGTCTTATGAATTGATTACCCCAGAGAAGGCGGATGCACTTTTACAAGATGCGGCTACACACATTGCTGGTAGTGGAGAAAAGCGCAAGCAGATTATTAATGGGGTTAAAGCTGAATATATCAGAGTCCTGAATGAAACGAAGGGAGTGATTAAGAAGGAAGAGGAGAAGAGTCAAAAATATCTTAAAAATTTAAGTAAAATAGATATTAAGTTGTCTCGATATCATGATTTGATACAGCTTGCTAAGAAAATTGAGCAAGAGGAAACTCGGTTGGAGACTCTGGAAACTCAGCTAGAGCAGGAGTTAGCGGCAGAAGAGGCTAAACTGAATGAACAAGAAATAACTGAGATGAATAAGGCAGAAGAAACATGGAATAAAGACAAGCCCAAATCTGACAAATCAAGTCATTCTGTTAGAAATTTTTTTAAAGACACTTTTCACACTGTAAAAGAAGGGACAAAAGAAGTCTTTGAAACAGCTAAAGATATATTTATTCCGGATGTGTTACGAGATACATACCATGAAATCAAAGATAAGTATGATCTTAAAAAACAGCAACTCAAAGAAAGAATAAATAACAAGAGGAATGAGATCAGGATACGCTACACAGAAATTAAAAAATCTGGAAAAGATAAGTGTGCAAAAATGAAGCTAAAAGCAGCAGAAAGTTTCCCTGATATAGCGGATCAAATCTCTGAAATCAAAACTAAGGCTTCGGATTTGAAAGCGAAGGCTTCGGATTTTAAAAATCACACTAAGGAAAGTATTAAGGAAAAAACTTTGGTGAAGTTGACGGAGCTTGGGATCAAGGATACTAATAGCTTTGTGAAGCGGATTAACAAGTTAACTGAGCTTCAAATTAAATATTCTGAGAAACATGAGTTGCATTCACAATTCCTGCAAAGTGCTATTGAGGCTAGGGAAAAAGCCACTACTGTGTTGCAAGATGTGGAGGCTGCAATTGCCAATTTGCAAAATCTGGAACTGGGTCAAGGAATGAATAATATTGCTGAGATGAATAAGACGCAAGAAAAACTGAATCGTGTTGAGCAGGATTTACTCCAGGATATGGTGAAACTTGATGATGATTTTGAAAAGCAAATTGCTGCCATTGAAAAAGAAATTGCTAACTCTTTAGGGTGAAGTAACGGGGCAGATTTTGAGGGTTGATCAATCTTTGTCTTTTCTCAAGGAAAGAGGTTAAGGGTTTGGAGTAAAATCCAAGTTAGCTATTATTGTTTGAGTTGAGTTTTTATGCTGATACAGGCGACAGAATCGATTCTGGAAAAACAAGGCTGGCAGTTTTCTGTTTTTGGGGATTCGGTCTTAAGAATTGATTTTAATGGTCAGTCTACAACGTGGGTTACTTTGGTGAAGTGTATTGAGCCATATCAACAGTTGCTGATTTATTCGATTTGTCCGAATAAGGTTTCTGTGGATAAGTTTCAGGGGGTTCAGGAGTTTTTGACTCGTGCTAATTTTGGGTTGAAGTTTGGAAATTTTGAGTTTGATTATCGGGATGGTGAGGTGCGATTTAAAACGAGTGTTCAGTTTGCGGGTGAGGTTGATCCTACTGCGATGATTGAGGAGTGTTTGTCAATCAATATCATAACGTTTGAGCGGTATTTAGGGGGACTTTTGCGGGTGATGTTTACGGATATCAGTGCGGAGGAGGCGATCGCAGAAATCGAATCGGAGGAATCTTAGTACATCGCCGATCATTAGGCTTAAACCCCTCTTACACCGTTACTAAAAAAGGGTTGGAGGGGATGTCTCATCGTATCGATATATCTCAGTAAATCGGTATTACGATTAAAGTAGTAGTTGATGTTGACTTAAGTTGTATGGATCAGTTAATTGATTTGTTACGCCAATTAGACCAACGTCTTCATACAGCGATGATGGCTGGGGAAGCGCTGTTCCAAGGGGATTCCCAGGGGGATCCCTATCGGGGAATTCAGATTGGGGAGTTGGAGGTGAAACGACTCTTAACGCAGGCTCCGAGTGAGCCACTCTTTCCCTCTCTTGATAGGGAAGATGGGCGTTTTGTGGTGAGTGGAAGTCCAGATACTTCGGCTTTGGCTTGGCTGCAAGAGGAGTTTAGTTTGGATGAGTTTGATCTGGGTGTGTTGGCGATCGCGATCGCACCAGAACTCGATCGCCGTTATGAACGCCTTTATGTCTATCTACAGGATGATGTTCGGGCGAAACGTCCTACGGTGGATTTATGTCTCAATTTACTCTGCACTTCGGCACTGGAAAAAATGAGTCAGCGCGTTCATTTTGCCCCAGAAGCACCATTGATTCAGTCTGGATTACTTCACCTCATCCCCGATCCCCATCAATCTTTTCCTTCTTTGCTGGCTCATATTATTAAACTAGATCCCCTCGTAATTCGTTTGCTGCTTGGACAGGAAGGACTGGATGAACGCCTCAGTGCTTTTTGTCAAATCATAACGCCAAAAGTCTGTGATGATGATTTACCCTTATCCCCTCAAATCAAAAAGGCTTTACCGGAATTTGTTAAACAAAGCTGGTTGAATAAAGACCCTTTAATTCTCTATTTCTCAGGAGGAGAAGGGTGGCTAAAAGATTGTATGGCTCAAAACATCGCGCAAACTTTAAATATATCTTTATGGAGAGCAAACATCAATAAAATTCCACGCTCAAATATTCAAGAATTTAGCACAGCGTTAAGAGTTTTATTACAAGCTAGCCAGTTGCAAAATATCCTGTTATTTTTGACAGATTTAGATAGCATAAAAACCTCGAATTGTCAAGTATTTTATCAAGAATTACTCGCTCAATTATCTCATTATTCTAGCGTTATTATTTTAAGTGGCGTTTCAGCTTGGGACAATGCAGGTCTAAAGATAAAAGGTATTTTAACGGTTGATTTTTCTGACTTAGATTTTAAGCAACGTCATCACTTTTGGCAAAAGAATTTGCAAGCTTTAAACATTCACTTAAACCCGGAAGATATCGTCAGTTTAAGCGGTCGTTTTCAGCTTAATTGTCAGCAAATTGCCAACGCGGTTACTACGGCAAACAATTATAAAAAGTGGCAAAGTTTAGATAATTCAGAAGCTTTAGACACTATACAAGCCCATGATCTTTTTAGTGCAGCACGCAGAATATCTGATCATTCTTTAGATGAGCTTGCTAAAAAAGTTAATCCTAATTATGTTTGGGACGATATTATTTTATCGACGTACCAAAAAGGTCAACTACAGGAGATTTGCAACCAGATAAAGTTTAAAAATTTAGTGTGGGAAACGTGGGGATTCAAGGAAAAACAATCCTTGGGAAGGGGACTAAATGTCATGTTCTCTGGGCCTTCTGGTACGGGAAAAACTATGGCGGCTGAAGTGATTGCCCAAGAGTTGCAGTTTGATCTTTACAAGATTGATTTATCTCAGGTTGTTAATAAATATATTGGGGAGACAGAAAAAAATCTCAATAAAATTTTTGAGGCAGCAACTCACGCCAATGTTATCCTACTTTTTGATGAAGCTGATGCCTTATTTGGTAAACGGAGTAATGTTAAAGATGCTCATGATCGTTATGCTAATTTAGAGGTGAGTTATCTCCTCCAAAAAATGGAGGAGTATGAAGGGTTAGCCATTTTAACGACTAATTTGTGTAATAATATGGATGAAGCTTTTACCCGACGACTTCAATTTATCATTGATTTCTCGTTACCTAATGAAAAACAACGATACGAAATTTGGCAAAAGGCTTTCCCTGCGAAAACTCCCTGTCATGGGGATTTAGGATTTAGTTTTCTCGCCCATAATTTTGAGCTAACGGGGGGGAATATTCGGAATATTGCTTTAAAATCGGCGTTTTTGGCAGCGAGTGAAGGCCGTAAAATTGAAAGAGTCCACGTTATTCAAGCGGTTCGCCGCGAGTATCAAAAAATTGGTAAAATTTTAAAAAAAGATATCGAAGACGGCTATCTATAGCTATAGGGTTTCCATTTGAGTTTTGTAATCCACTATGCCTATGAGTTGTCTCTTCCCCAACCTACAAACTTGAGAGCGATCGCCATTCCCCAATCAAATGCGGGATCTCCCCCATCAGATATTTCCCAGTCAATCAGCAAGAGGACTCCCGCTAGAACGCGGAGCGTTTAGCGGGAGAATGTCAATTAATCCTACTTCTCCGTTGCTCTAAACTGTTCAACCAAAATCTCTCGCAACACTTCCGGCAACTCATCACAAGGAACCCCCTTGCGGAATAAATTCCCCAACTGAGCATCCTTGCCAACCTTGCCCCCGGTGTAAATATCCACCCCTTCCACCGTTTTCCCATCCTTACGGACTTTCGTGCCTAATAAACCAATATCCCCCACTTGAGGCTGTCCACAGGAATTAGGACATCCAGTCCAGTGAATGCGTACCCGTTGGGGAATATTCAACTCCTGATCTAACTGTTGAGCAATTTTTAACCCTCGCCCTTTCGTTTCAATCAAGGCAAAATTACAGTAATGGTTTCCGGTACAAGAAACAAGCGATCGCACCAAAGGATCCGGACTCACCGTAAACTCCTCCAGCAACGGTTCCGACAGCAACGGTTCAATATTCCCCTCCGCAATAAAAGGTAAAATCACATTTTGTTCAACCGTCAGACGGATTTCACCATTACCATACACCTCCGCCAAACGCGCTATTTCAAACATCTTCTCAGCCGATAAACGACCCACCGGAACGTGCAACCCTACATAATAATACCCCGGCTGCTTTTGGGCATGAACCCCCAAATAATCCTTCTTCTCCTGAGTAATTTCATCCTCCGGAGCCGCAGGTAACAATTCTCGGCCTAAAACCTTCGCCACCTCAGCGCGAAACTTCTCCATCCCCCAATTATCAAGCAGCCACATCAGACGCGCTTTTTGCCGAGTTTGTCGCAATCCCTCAGCCGCCCCATTTTCCGTGTAAACCTTTAAAATCGCACAACTGAGGTCAATCACCTCATCATTGGCCGGCACCCATACCCCCATGGGAATGGCCTCAGCACACCGTTGGGCCGATAAATACCCCCCCACCAACACATTAAACCCTAACTGTCCGTCCCGATAAGCCGGAACAAAAGCAACATCATTAATTTCCGCGTGAATTGAATTATCCCGACCTCCCTCAATAGCAATATTAAACTTGCGAGGAAGATTACTAAAGGCATAATTTCCCTGGCCTTTATTGGTGATCACATCTTGCAATTTATTCAACAACTCTCGCGTATCAATTAGCTCCTCCTCATCCAAACCTGCCACCGGAGAACCCGTTAGATTGCGCACATTATCCATCCCAGATTGAATACTCGTTAAGCCAACCCGTTCTAACTTACTAAATATCCCCGGCATATCCTCCAACCGGACACCCCGTAACTGGATATTTTGCCGAGTCGTCACATCGGCACTGCCATCCTCCCCATACCGTTGGACAATTTCCGCTAAAACCCTCATCTGTTGGCTATTCAGAACCCCATTAGGAATCCGTAAACGCAACATAAACTTACCCGGAGTCACCGGACGGAAGAAAATACCCAACCACTTTAAACGCACTTCTAAATCTGTTTTATCCAGTGCTTCCCAGCCAATTTTTGCGAAATGTTCTAACTCTTCTTTAACTGCTAAACCGTCTTTTTCTAGTTTAGCTTTTTCTATTTTATTAAGTTTAATCTGTCCTTGAGTTGCAGTATTCATTAAAAGTTTCCTTACTCTTTTTCAACAGGAGTTAAACCGAACATTTAGCCCGGCATTTATGACCATTGATTCCTGTAGATTAGGAGAAACAAACAGGGCAATTCGTATCTCCTGTTACATTTTTTAGCATTTTTTGTGTTTTTTGCATGATATCAATGCTTTTACTGCATAGAATCAGCCCACTGGATTTTAGGTGTAGAGATTGGGGAATTCCCGGAATAGTCCATGATCTCTAGACTATACTAAAGGTGAGTAGTGCGACTCCTGCCCAAGGCAGCACCAATGCACTGGTCATTGAGATCCCCTCCTCATCCTGAAACCAAGAACTAGCATTAGCTCTCCGATTCAACCATGATTTTAAGTATTATTGGACTGGTTCTCATCGGCGTTGGTATTTTTGGCTTTTTTCGTCGCAGAACGCTAAAAAATCATCTGTTAAGCCTTAAATTAACCGCTTCTTCTACGATTGCTGAATTGCAGCAGATGCAGCAGAGTATTACACAAGAATTAGGTCAGCCCGGAGCTTTTTGTGAACTGGTTAAACTACGGGGTAAGTTACACTGTAAAAACCCTTTAACGGCTGAATTATCTCAACGTTCTTGTGTGTATTATAAATCATCAATCACGGAAAAATATGAAACGGTGGAATGGGAAAACGATAGTGAAGGAAAACGACGCAAAGTAAGAAGAACCAAGACTAGAAAAGTTAACCACAATGAAAGCCAAATTAGCTTTTTGTTGGAGGATGAAACAGGGAAAATTAAAATTAATCCCAATGAGGCTAAAATTGATGCTATTCAAGTAGTGAACCGCTTTGAACCAGCAAATAGCCAAGGATTATCTATTTCTTGGGGAGGGGTTTCTCTGAATCTACCTACTCGGTTTGATTCAGATTATAGGACGTTAGGTTATCAGTATGAAGAGGAAATTTTACCGATTGATATTGAGATTTCGGTTTTTGGGGAATTACGAGATCAAGATAATGAGTTAGTGGTTAAACGTCCGGCGGATAAAAAACAACCCTTTTTGATTTCCCACAAGTCACAGGATGAAGTGGTTCAAGACCAAGAGAAAGAACTTTCTAATACTATTATCTGGTCTACAGTTTGTCCGATTTTAGGGGTTATTTTGTTGGGAATTGGGCTAATCACAGGAGTTTAGTTCAGAAGTAGCCCACACCGATAATGCAGGTTTATGTGCTTAATCGCCTAATAAGTCGGTTCTGACTGTGCCGTTTGCGCCGAAAATGACTCGTAAATGTAAGGTGCGGTTGTTGGGGACGGGGGAAACAAAGGCACTCCCTAAAGAGGGCATTCCGGTTTGAGCTAGGACTTCTTGGGCTTTGTCACTCATGGGACGAAACCGCTTGAGGGAACCATCCCCGTCTATCCAGACTTGGTATTCAATGGGTTGGTTGAGAGTTTCGGGGGGTTGCCAACGGTTGGCAAAGTAGGCCTGGACTTCGCCGACTTGGGGGTGGGTGTAGCTGGAGGAACTCCAGTATTCACCCCGCATCACGCGCTCAAAGTTTTCCTGAATGGCTGTTGCAATTTGGGGGGAAGTGCCGCGCACTCCTCGGGGGGTGGG
>NZ_JAIHOM010000078.1 GCF_026130165.1 Spirulina subsalsa FACHB-351
TTTGGCGCTAGACGCAAGTAACGCTTCAGGAGAATGGGCCTCTACTTTGGCTGGAGTAATCCTGTCAGGGCAAGCTGATTCGTTGAGTGAAGAATCCCCGTGCCTTTAGGCCGGGGAGTGTCAATTTTAGCTCCTTCGCCAGTTCATAATATCCCAAGTATTGGAATCCCAAGGAGAGGGTTCAACACCCGTTAAACGGTTACTCACCCCATTCGTATTGGCACGGTCTACAATGGGAATCACCGCCACATCAGCCGCGAGTAACTCATCCATCTGCCGGAATAATGCCGCCCGTTGTTGGGGATTTAGTTCCGTTGCCGACGCTTGCCATAACTGATCATACTCGGGGTTACAGTAGCGGGCATAATTGGGACGCTGCCACTGATTCGCTTTTTGGGAGGCTTCCCCACAAGTCCACCATTTCATGTGAGCGCCGGGGTCTGGGCTATCATTCCCTGTGTTGAACATTTGTAAGTCTGCATAAAAGGCATTAATGGTGTCGGTGCTGGCAGGATCTCCAGAGAAGAAAATGCCCGCGTCAATACTTTTAAGTTCAACACCGACCCCAATCTGTTCTAACCCTTGTTTGACGATTTCTTGGGTCTTTTGTCGCACGGGATTGACAGAGGTTTGGAACAAAACTCGCATTTCTACGCCGTCTTTATCCCTTGTGCCGTTGCCATTGGTATCGCTCCATCCGGCCTCTTCTAACAGTTGGGCGGCTTTTTCGAGGTTAAATTCATAGGAAATCTGGTCAGATTTAAACTGGGTGGGACTCACTAATAATTGGGCAGTTGCTCGTCCGGTGGGGCCATAGAGTTGGTCGGCGATCGCATCTCGGTCAATAGCTAGGTTAAACGCCTGACGCACCTTGAGATCGGAGAAAAAGGGATGGGGAAATTCCAGACTCGAACGCTCTCCGTCAGCTGTAGCCCGGTTGGGGTCGGTAAAATTCACCATAATCCGCTCTACATAAGGACCAAAAGTCGCCACAACGCGCCCTTGTCCCGCCGCTTCCAACTGTCTTAAAACATTGGCCTCCACCTGTAAATTATAGGCATAGTCCACATCTCCGGTTTGTAATACTGCGATCGCCGCCGAATTCGCATCACCCCCCCCTTTCAACTCCACCCGAGAAAACAGCGCCTTTTCCTCCTTATCCCGGAAATTGGGGTTTTGTTCATAAACCACAATATCCCCCGGTTTAAACTCCACCACCTGATAAGGCCCGGTTCCCACAGGCATTAAATTAGCAGGTGCTTCCCGCGCCTGCTCATTGTTAAACCCCTCAAAAATATGTTTCGGCAAAATCATCCCATTCTGTCCCGTAAACGGCACAGACCACCCCGGAGTCACTTCCTTAAACGTGATCTTCACCCTATGCTCATCCACCGCTTCCACCGTCTCCACCGTGGCATAATTTTCTAAACTGGTGGCCGCTACAGCCGGATTCGACAAATATTCATAGGTGAACACCACATCCTCAGCCGTAAACGGTTCCCCATCCGACCACTGGACATTCTCTTTTAACTTCCAAGTCACCGACCGACCATCTGCGGCTAAACCCCCATTTTCCACCGTCGGCACCTCAGCCGCCAGAAATAAAACCAGTTCATCATTACTATCATAACTGGCCAAAGGTTCATAGACAATGCGCGCCGCATCAAAATCCTTAAATCCCGAGGCAAGATGGGGGTTTAAAATAGTCGGAGCCTGCCAATAGAGCAGGCGTAGTGTATCATCTCCCGTCCCTTGTTCCGTAGAGGGAGAACCTCCCGTCTGAGGGGGTTGACCGGGATTACAAGCCGCAAACGTTAAGCTACAGAACAACGATAGCAACACCAACGGGAGAAAAAACCGACGACTGGGCAATTTGAACAACTGAACACTCCTTTTTCTGATCAACCTTCTGTTGTTGGTGATCAATTATCGGGGATTCTATCGAATTCTTTTCACTCCGAGCAAAATCAGGGGATGTTTCGCGAAAATTTCTCCCCTTGTCCCATTTTGTCCCCAGGTTTGCTAGGATAGAGAACGGTAAAAACAACGCGGACGTGGCGGAATTGGTAGACGCGCTAGATTTAGGTTCTAGTATCTTTGATGTGAGAGTTCGAGTCTCTCCGTCCGCATTCACTTGAAACCCTTGCCCTATGTAGGGTCTGCTGACCTGAACAAACATGGATATTGACCAACAGATTCAACGACTGATTGATAAAGCTCCTCCTGATGGAACAGGTGTCCTGATTCAACAAGTGATCGGCCCCGTTTTGCGTGCCTTTGCCGCACAGGTGCAGCATTTGGAATATTATGTCATGCAAAGCCTAACCCAAGAGTGGGTATTAACCACTCTCAGCAACCGCGCTCAACCCCAACAACAGAAAAAGGTGATCTATGCGTTTGCTACCCTCAAAGATGCCCGTCAGTTTCAAGAAACCCCGGATCCCAGTTTAATTGCAGTCTGCCTGCCTGTGACTCATATCTTGTTTCAACTGCTGGCAATGGAACCGGTGGATAGTGTGGTGTTTATGGATGTTCCCAAAGATTTAAGTCAAGGCAAGGAAGTGAAGCGCCAAGATTTACAAAACTTAGTAACGTCCCAAATGGAACAGGTTAAACCTGCGCCCGGTAAGGGATCTCGTTCCATTCCGCCCGATTTGGCTTAGGGGGTAATGGTAAGGAGAAGACAAAGAAGCGTGAAGGCGGAGGGTTGCTCGCGCTAACATGGCTGCATTATGGACAGATAGGAGAGCGACAGTTCTCGCCTCGCTTTCCTCTCCCGTTTCACCCTAAATTGATCTTGTTTGGCGGGAGTTCTTAGCGAGTTTTATTTGATGGAGCAAGATTCACTACCGACTGATATTATTTTGACCCACCCCCTTGAACATTTAGGTCAAATTCAACTAGATTGGACTCCACAACCCGGAAATTATCTCAATTTGTACGGGAAAACCTACGCCATTTTGGAGCGCCATCACCATTATCAGTATCGGTTAGGGGGGTATCGTTTACACAGGATTTCTGTGTATGTGCAGGCTGCCCAAAAACCCCAAGAAAAGAGTTGGGTAGAGGGGCGTTGGGTGATTGGCGATGCTAATTGTCGCCTCAATGCGCGGTCAGAACTCCTACGCTGTGCGGTGAATCCGACGGGGCCCTGTGATGGTTGTCGGTATTTTGAATAACTCTACTCGTGGGGCTAGGGAATAGGGAATAGGGAATAGGGAATTGATAATTGATAATTGTTCCCCCTCTCCCCTGCTCCCCTGCCCCCCTGCTCCCCTGCTCCCCTGCTCCCCCTCTCCCCTGCTCCCCCTCTCCCCCGCTCCCCTGCTCCTATTCCCGATTCCCGATCAACTGTTCTCCGACGGTTAACCGTTGGCCGTTGACGAAATCCCAACCGGATTGGGGCTTTTTCCCGGCAGGTTGTACGGATTGAATCAGTAGTGGGCCGTCTCCGGTTTGGAGGACGAAACCCTGTTTTTTGACGAGGTGCAGGATTGCGCCCGGTGACTCATTAGAGGGGGTGAGCAGGGTGGAGGCGAGATCCCCTAGGGCGGGGGGGAGTTGGGGGGTGTATGGCTCTCCTAGGGGGGTTGTGGCGAGGATTTTTAAGGGGGTGCCTCGGAATTGGGTGATGCTGTTGGGGTAAAAGGCGCGGATTTGATTGTGCAGGGCGATCGCGGATTTGGACCAATCTAGCTCATAATCCCCTTTCTCAATCAAGGGCGCATAGGTGGCTTCTGCATCATTTTGATCCGTCGGGGTAATTCGCCCTGCGTCTAACTGCTCGACGGTTTCCAGCAATAAATCAGCACATTGTTGAGCGAGGATCTCCCCTAAGTCTTGGGCATTATCCCACAAACCAATCGGGACGGATGATTTCAGCAACATGGCCCCGGTGTCCATGCCTGCATCCATCAGCATAGTAGTCATCCCAGTTTCCTGTTCCCCGTGATACAAACACCACTGAATCGGGGCGGCTCCGCGATATTTGGGCAGTAGGGAACCATGACCGTTAATACAGCCTAAGCGAGGCAGGGCGAGGATTTCCGGGGATAAGATTTGACCATAAGCTACCACAATAAAGGCGTCGGCTTGACTCTGGCGCAAAAAATCAAGGGTGTCTCGGTCTTTTTTGACCCGTTTTGGTTGCCAGACGGGGAGATTATGCTCTAAGGCGACTTGTTTCACTGGGGAGGGGATTAATTTTTTCCCCCGCCCTCTGGGTTTATCGGGTTGGGTGACGACGGCTAAAACCTCAAAATCTGGGGCGTTGAGGAAACGTTCTAAACTGGGAAGGGCAAATTGTGGGGTGCCAAAAAAGATGATTTTCATAAAGGGGTCAATATGTTGATGTTATAATCAATATCTAGTGTTTTGTGGCTGAAAACCGAGATTAAGGGGGCGAAATTATGGCGATTATCGCACTACGAGCGTGGTATGTAGAAGATTATGAACCGATTCGGGAAATTGTGAAACGTCCCCATGATTTGCGGCTCAGTCGCAATAGTTTGTTAAAGTCGGGACTGCGGGCGGATTTCCTTGATGATCGGGTGGAGGTGGAAACGTCGGACTGGTTTGGGCGTTATTTGGCGGGGGAGACGGTGGAGTTTTACCTTGAGGGGAGTGGATGTTATGCCATTTCTAACATTGATTTGATTTCTCAGGAAATTTATTTTACTAAGCTGGACAGTACGACGGCGTTAGATCCGGTGATTTTTTTCAGTTACCAACGGGAGTATCCCCCCGCGAGTGAGATGATTCGGGAAGCGTTGGAGGAGGCGATCGCAAAACTCAATGAGCGATCGCGCCATCCCCTCATCCTACAACTCGCCCAACGCCCCACCGAGGCTCCCCTCCGTTTAAGTTCTCAACAATTACGGCAAATTCGCAAAAGTTTATTAGTGATCTTTGATGGCAGCCCAGTTTCTTCCTTGGCAGGAGACAAAACCCCTCAACTCCTCCTCAGTCCAGTCGTCTGCGCAGAATTGGGCTATGCCTTAAACCATAAGCGTTCTGGCCAGATGTTGCTCCTCCAACAAGAGCGCTTAGAGGGTCAAATGCCCTTTGACCTAATGAACCTGCAACAGGTATCATTTAAGACTGCCCATGAACTTAAAAAAACCCTCCCTCCTCTGTTGCAAACCCTGCTACAGCCTTTGCATCTTGTGGGCTGAATGGGTCGCTTTCCCATTATTCTGTCCCGAGAGAATCAACATCCGCTAGACTGGGGAGGGAACAAGGAGAAATCTTTATGCCAAGAAAACCAGACGAATATGTCGTCTTTATTTTATTGTCCACGGGACACCGTGAAGAGGTTCGTTTTAACAGTATTCAGGAGTTCCAGAAATGGTACAGTGGGGAGTTTATCCCTAAAGCGAATGATGATACCTTCATCAGTGTCCCTATTAAAAACCTACAAGGGGAATACATGGTGCTGCGTCCCAACTGTGTAGCTGCCATCCGTGTTGAACCCGTGTTTGGAGGCAGTGTGGAACGGTATTAATTAATAGTTAATTATCAATTAATTATTAAAAGTTGTCACTTCTTCCCTTAATCAGCAAGGACTACCCCCCCAAGCTCGGGGGGGTTTTTGTTCTGCTTAGGGGTTTTTGTTCTGCTTAATTGGTTTGCATTATCACAAAAAAAATTTTTGTCAAGGGATACAAAGAGGATAAACTCTTGTATAGTTTCGTATAGTTTTGTAGCACAAGATTTCCCCGAAGTAATATCTCATCCTTGTGGGTCTATTGCTGGAGTGGGAGGATGAAATTCCCCAATTTTGGAACAATCTCAGAAGTTTGCGGATCAAATACCCCTACTGTCTGAACAATGATTCTGAACACCAACTAAAGATTATTGAACTCACCGATGAAAAAAACACTCACACTATTTGCGTTAGGTTTGGGGCTGGCGATGGGAATGCCCCAAGTGCCACTCCAAGCCCAACAAGCCCCTCTTACTTGGTCAAATCCCCATCGTCAAGCTCCCAATTTAGCGTTAGATGAGCAACTGTGGGGCAGTTTAGGACAACCGGGGGATAAACAGGCGTTGATTCGATCCATTGACCACAGTTTGCGTTATTTAGACACCCCGGCCGCTGCCCGAGCGTATCAAAATTATCCCATTCGTTGGATTACTCGCGATCGCGTCCGTCGATCCCTGCAACGCTTCCGCCATCTGGTACTCACCAGCAACAGTCCTCAAGAATTACAAGCAGCCGTTAAACGGGAATTTGTCTTTTACAAATCTATAGGCAGTCCGCGCTACGGTGGACAAGTATTCTTTACAGGCTATTACGAACCCACTTATCCAGCGAGTCGTGTTCGGACTCCCGAGTATCGTTATCCCCTCTATCGTCGTCCCAGCAGCTTAGAAAGCTGGAAAGCTCCCCATCCCAGTCGCGCTCAACTCGAAGGGGCCGATGGCACGGGGAAAGATAGCATTTTAGCGGGTTATGAATTGGTTTGGTTGCGCGATCGCCTTCAAGCTTTCCTCGTTCAAGTTCAAGGTTCCGCCCGTCTGCAATTAACCGATGGTAGCACCATGACCGTAGGTTTTCACGGCAGCACCGATTATCCCTACGTCAGCGTAGGACAAGAAATGATCAAAGATGGGCTACACCCGGCTGATGGCTTCACCCTGCCCAAAATGATCAACATCTTCCAACAAAACCCCGACCTGCTCAACGTTTATATTCCCCGGAACAACCGCTTTATTTTCTTCCGAGAAACCCACGGCGCACCGGCCACCGGGAGCATTAGCGTCCCCGTAACCCCCGACCGTTCCATTGCCACCGATAAATCCCTGATGCCCCCGGGAGCTCTCGCCCTCATCCACACCCGTATCCCCTTCCCCGATGGTCAAGGAGGTATGATTACCCCCGAGGTGAGCCGCTTCGTGTTAGACCAAGACACCGGAAGCGCCATCAGAACCCCCGGTCGAGTGGATGTGTTCATGGGAACTGGCCCAGTAGCAGGCGATCGCGCTGGTGTCATGGGATATCGCGGAGCCCTGTACTATCTCATGTTAAAAGAATAAGGGCTTGCGGAATAACTCTACTCGTGGGGCTAGGGAATTGATAATTGATAATTGATAATTGTCAATTATCAATTGTCAATTGATAATTTCTCCCCCGCTCCCCTACTCCCCTACTCCCCGAGTTATTGAGTAAGCCCTAGGTATTTTTTGGGGCGTAAATTTTGGAGGATTAATTGTTTCCGAGAGAATCTCCTACCATTAACATTGAGGGATAAACGGGTGCTACCTTTAACAAAATGTTGCGGAATTCCCCTTCCTCGCCAACGGCAGGGTGGGGTAGTTCACACCGATCCCCAACCTAACGAACCAGTTGATGTGGTAATGCGTGATTCTTACGGTACACGGCGCGGAAGTGCCTTCCTACTCTTGTTGCTCTCCCTAACCTTGGGTGAAGTGATCCTTGGGGCTAGTCGCCTTGAGGTCATTTCTGGTTCTAGGATCGCGATCGCCCAAACGCCTAGCCCAGAAACTAGTCCCACTGAAGATTCCGAGGCCGCCAATGAGCCGAAAATTGAACCAGGAAGTGAGGGGGTCATTGTCCGAGAATTACAACAACATCTGAAGGAATTAGGGTATTACGAAGAAGAACCCGACGGTGTTTATGGGGCTTCCACAGAGGCCGCCGTGCGAGCCTTCCAAGAAGCCGAAGGCCTAGAACCTACTGGCGTGTTTGATGCTCAAGCTTGGATTCGGATGCAAGAAATCCGCAATCCCAGACCGGAACCCCAGCCCCAGGAACGAGGACGCATTAGCCGCCGGGCGTTAGCTGTAATTGGTTTGGGCGGCTTAACCACATTGATTGGGATGGCCATTGGCATTTTTCTGATCCTCAAATTTTTAGCCCAACGCGCTCAAGACCAAGAATTTGCGGTGCAAACAGAGATCGGTTCAGAACGTTACCCCGATTACGAACAAGACCCCTCCAATAATCATTCTAAATTTGTCACCCTACAACCCGAGTCCCCCCCCACTCAACCCTTAAATTTAGATCCTCCGATCCTTTCAGAATCCCTCTTAGAGGATGCTTGGTTAGCGGATTCTGTTCTGCCTCCCCCTCCAGCAAAACCAGAACCTTTAGAAGAAGTCGCCCTAGAAGAAGTAGCCGAGGCAGAAAACCCCTTACCCACCAATCCTCCCATCACAGCATCCCCTCCGGAAATGACCATTAAACCCGCCGGACGTTTAGTTAAACTGGATTTGATTGAGGAATTAATCGGAGATTTGCGATCGCCCAATCTCGAAAAACGCCACAAAGCCATCTGGGAACTCGCCCAACGCGCCGACTCTCGCGCCGTGAAACCCCTCGTCGGCCTGTTAATTGAATCCGACTCCCAACAACAAACCCTCATCCTCGAAGCCCTGTCTCAAATTGGCACCCGCACCCTCAAACCCATGAACCGTGCTTTAGCCCTATCCCTACAAGACGACAACGCCCAAGTGCGGAAAAATGCCATTCGTGACCTCACACGAATGTACGAATTAGTCGCCCAACTGAGTCAGTTAGTCTACTATGCCACCGATGATCCAGATCCCGAAGTGCAAAACACCGCCAAATGGGCCCTGAAACAACTCAACCAAATTCGAGTCTTACCTGATGATCAGCCCTCTAGCTAATTTCGTCCTCTATTGTCATTAATCCATGTCCCTGTCCAGAAAAGCCAGCTACGAACGCCAAGAACTTGATGTTCCCTTTTTCCTTGTTATTTTTGCCGCCCTTTCTCTACTTATTGGGATTTACCTGTTAGCTTTACCCTTTCAGGAGACGTATTTAGGCAGTTTGATTTACGATCGAGGATTCACCCAACCCCTCACCCTCTTTCTGGCCGGAATGGTGATTAGTGTGGTGATCTTCAAATACCTTAAACTGACCGCAGAATCCAGCGCCATCGGCAAAAATTGGATTCCCGATGGCATTGATTTAGAAGATCCCAACGGACGTTCAATTAATAACCTCATCGCCAGTTTAACCAACTCGCGGAAACTGATCGCGGTGCGTTGTTGCCGCGTTCTTTATGCCTATACCCAATCCGGTAGTCGCAAAACCGCCAGCGAATTAGCTTTAGATGATTCCGCCTTTTATCTCAGTGCCTCAGAAAGTTCCTATACAATCCCTCGGATTTTGGTCTGGGCGATTCCTCTATTGGGGTTTATTGGGACTGTAATCGGCATTAGTCAGGCCGTGAGTGGGTTTTCCGGTTTTCTGGAGCAAGCGGGGGAAATTGACCAAATTCGTACAGGAATCGGCACCGTCACCAGTGGGTTAGCGGTGGCCTTTGATACCACTTTGTTGGCTTTGTTTTTGAGTGTGGTGGTGATGATTCCCTTGGTGTTGGTGGAACGGTGGGAGTCTCGTTTGTTGTTGTCTATTGATGTGTATATCAATGATCGTCTTTTACCAAAATTTAGAGATTCCGAGACTTCTGGGGGATTTTTGTCTGAAACGGCGATCGCCCAAGCCGTAGAAAAATCCCTCAAAGAAAACCTACCCCAACCCAAAGACCTCATCGAACCTGCCCATATTTACGCCCAGAAATTAGTGGAAGCTTTAACCCAAAAATTTGTCCAAGAAATGGGGTCAATTCAAACCGCGAATAGTCAACTCATCCAGCAAGTAAGTCAAGTAAATCAGGCGACTTTACAAGACCGTCAAGACTTTCTAACTGTTTTTAATCAACAACAAGAACAGCAGAAAGATATTGTCGAGTTAATTAAAAATAGCGTAGAAGAAATTAAGCAGGGTAACTTAATTGTGGCTCATGGTTTAGCCCAACAAGCCCACGAAATCACCCAACAACTCAATCAAGCGGCTGTCTTATTAGGGGATAGGGTGGAAGCTTTAGAACAATCAACCTTACAAGTTTCCCAAATTATTGAACTGCAAAAAAGTTTAGATCAAATGTTAAACTCTTTGGAGAAAACAGCACAGTTAGAGCAATCTTTAGCCGGGTTAAGGGTTGCCCTAACTCAATTACAGCCCATCTTAACCCAGTTACAAAAGCCTCGTAAAATTATGTTATTGGAGCAAGATAATTGAATTTTTCCCCGTTCGTTGTTGGTTCGTTGTTGGGCTTTAGCCCTTAAATGCGCGCTGAAGCGCAACTACAAACGGTTGTTGGTTCGTTGTTGGGCTTTAGCCTTTAAATTCGCGCTGAAGCGCAACTACAAACGGCAACGACAAACAAACTTGTGCTGAACTATTAAGTTTTTAAAATGTCCCGTCGCTCAACCTTACATCGTAAATCCTATGAAGTGGAATTATTTCCCTTCTTGTCCGTTTTAGCCTGTACCATTGGCACCCTGATTTTACTGATTATTGTCATCACTACCCAAACCTTTAGCGAAGACAAAGAAGTAAGAATTATTGCCCGCACCGAAGACGGACAAAATCAACGGAAAATTCCCCGCTATATTGACTGTCGGGGAGATGGCATTGTATTACATCCTCAAGAAACCTTTATCCCTGCCAATGAAATTAATCAACGTAATCGTGAACTAGCACAATTATTGTCAGAAGTCAAGGCAAATCAAGAACGGGAATATTTAATTGTTGCCGTGCGACCCAGTGGCATTCAAGTTTTTAATCAGGTGCGGGATTTAGTAGAAGCGCAAGGGATAGATTTAGGCTACGAACCCATCGAAGAAAACTGGACATTACGCATTGAAACCCCATGAGACATAGACGCAAAGTAGGGACTCGTCAAAGCCCCCAACAAAACCTAGATTCATTCTTAGATATTCTCACCAATACCGTGGGCGTGTTGATGTTTATTGGGCTATTTGTGGCTTTGCTTTCTGTGGAATCTGGCAATATTATCCGCACTCCTTTAGTTTCAGCCAGTGTGAAAAATGCCCAGTTTTTTGAAGTGCGCAATAATCAAGTTTTTTATCTCGATAATCCCCGAGTAGAAAATCAACTCACTTGGATGATTGAAAACTTACCCCCCTGTTATGAACCGGATCTTCCCCGCACAATGGACTCGGTAGAGTTTGATTTTTATTATCGTCAACTCCAAGAATATGAGCGCTGTCAACGGTCGCGTTTACAACAACTTCAAGGCTATCAAGTGAGTACCGATTATTATGAGGCTCATTTTGATGTAGAGGGTTTTGTCACGATTTATCAACCTCGTCCTAATGTTACCGGATCCACCCTCAGCGCCATTGGCAGCGATGAATCAGCATTCAAACGGACTCTAACCCGTTTAGATAACCAACAGGATTATTTAGCCTTTTTAGTGCGTCCTGATAGTTTTGCGGCGTTCCGACAAGCGCGTAAAGTGGCTTGGGAACAGGGGTTTGATGTGGGGTGGGAACCCTTATCTCAACAACGGACTATTGCTTTCGGCTCACGAGGTCGTTCTATTGGAGTACAGTAATCCGTGACTGTTAACCGCTCCCCGCTCTTGCCTACTTTCGGCAGGAAGCCCGCGCTGTACTGGTTGGCGAGGCCTGCCGGAAGGCATAGAGTCAGCGTCGGGTACTTCACTCTTGATTTAAGTGCCGGTCCTGAGAAGGGGGGAATTGCTTTACAGGGAGCGGGCAAACACTTGCCACATGACGAAAAATGCAAAGGCGAGATAGCCTAAAACTGCACATAAGTCAAGCCATTGGGGGTTAATTGCGATGATATTCATAGGGAGTCATCCTCCATTGTGCTTTGCAGATCACGAGCGGGCAAAGGGGCAAGGGAAAAATTCAAGGGATTTCAAACTTTCCAAACCATCTCAACCCATTTCAAATTTTTACAAGGTAGTTGTTTGAGTGTCACCACACACCGTCAGTCTATCCTTTGTGTGGCAGATTCCAAAAAGAAATTTCTCGTCGGAATGAGAACGGGTGAAAGCCGAAGGAGAGGAATTGTAACAGTTACAGTTAGAATGCTCAAGAATTCGCCATTTTTAACGTTAGATTGAAACCCAACGGGGGTGAACGACTAACAGAGCAACCACTTATTGTACCACAAAGGGTAAGTTTTTGTCCGTCTACTATTCAAGATACAACAGGGAAAGGGAAAGTTCCGGTTATTTAGAAAATTTTGGGTTTTTCTGCTCCTATCCTGGGGGGAATGGGGAACTGTTTACGGTTTAGGGGAGGGTTGACCGATGGCGATTTTACTGTGTTTCTCAATTTCTCCCATGACTTGACGAGCGCGGTCAATGACGACGGAGGGTAAACCGGCCAGTCTTCCGGCTTCGATGCCATAGGAACGGTCAGCGCCTCCGGGTCGGACTTGGTGTAAAAAGAGGATACGGTCGGGGAGTTCTTTGACGGTGACTTGATAGTTGGCGACGTTGTTGAGGAGGGATTCTAGTTCGTTGAGTTCGTGGTAGTGGGTGGCGAAAATGGTGCGTGCTTGGATTTCGGTGGCTAGGTATTCGGCGACGGCCCAGGCGATGGATAAACCGTCAAAGGTGGCGGTTCCCCGCCCAATTTCGTCGAGTAGGATGAGGGATTGGGGGGTGGCATGGTTGAGGATGTTGGCGGTTTCGTTCATTTCGACCATGAAGGTGGATTGTCCGGTGGCTAGGTCATCGACGGCCCCCACTCGGGTAAAAATGCGATCGCAAATGGCCAAGGTTGCCGATTCGGCTGGAACAAAGCTACCAATTTGGGCTAACAGTTGAATGAGTCCGACTTGCCGCAAATAACAGCTTTTTCCACTGGCATTGGGTCCGGTGAGAATAATTAAATCGGGATGATTATTCTGGGTTCCACTGCCGAGGGTGGTGGAGTTGGGAACAAAAAAGTTTAACCCCAAGGCTTTTTCTACTACGGGATGGCGACCATCTCGGATGGTGATTTCCCGGTTTTCGGTCATCATTGGACAGCAATAGTTCTGTTCTACGGCAATTTCGGCCAGTCCGGCTAACACATCAATGGCGGCGACGGCTTTGGCGATTTGTCGGATTTCTTGCCCTTTTTCGGCCATTTCTGCCCGCAATTCGCTAAAGATTTCATACTCTAATTGATGAAGATCATCTTTGGCGGTTAGGATGCGGGTTTCTCGTTCTTTGAGTTCTGAGGTAATGTAGCGTTCTTCGTTGGTTAAGGTTTGTTTACGGGTGTAATTATCGGGGGCTTGTGCGGCTTTGGCACGGGGCAAACTAATATAATAACCAAAGGTTTTATTATATCCGACTTTTAAGTTAGAAACTCCGGTTCTTTCTCGTTCGGTCACTTCTAAGTTAGCTAGCCATTGTTGATCGAGTTCCAATTGTTGGCGGCGTTCATCTAAGAGGGGGTGAATCCCATCCCGAATTAGGCCCCCTTCTTTGAGGTGTTGGGGGGGAGATTCGACTAAATGGCGCAGGATGTGCTGTCCGAGTTGTTCTAATTCCGGGGGGACTTTTTGCAGGGCTTTGAGATAAAGTGATTTGCCTTTCTGAACTAATTCGCTCAGGACGGAAAGACGACAAAGGGAGTCGGCTAAATACACTAAATCTCGGGCGTTGGCTGTGCCTGCTCCCACGCGGCCACTGAGTCGTTCTAGGTCGTAAAATTGCCGTAATAATTGCCGTAATTCGTTGCGTAAATAGGCGTTATTTATTAACTCTTGAATGGTGTCTTGACGGGCGCGAATGCCTTTGATGTCGAGGAGGGGCTGTAATAACCAACGCCGTAGGGCGCGCCCTCCCATGGCGGTGACGGTTTGATCAATGGCCCAAAGTAGGGAACCGTTTAGGGTGCCGTCGCGCACGGTTTGCAGAATTTCTAAATTGCGCCGGGTTTGGGGGTCTAGGATTAGGTAATCGGTGAGGGTATAGGTGCGGAGGGGTTGGAGGGGGACTTGATTGGCTTTTTGGGTGTCTTCGAGATACTCTAATAGCCCCCCAGCTGCGCGAATGGCAAGGGTTAGGTCGGCACAGCCCATTCCCTCTAAGGACTTGACGTTAAATGTCTCTATGAGCCGATTTTGGGCTTCTGAGGCGCGAAAATACTGCTGGGGACGGAGGGAGTAACAGAAGCAGTCGGGGAGGTAGTTGGGGAGGTCTTGGCGGGCTTCTCCGGGGCGCAGGAGTCCGCCTAAATCCGGTGCGTCGGTGGGGAGTAGGATCTCGGAAGGCTGGAGACGCATGAGTTCTAGGGTGAGGGCTTCGAGGTCTTGGGATTGGGTGGTGTAGAATTCTCCGGTGGAGATGTCGGCATAGGCGAGGCCCCAATGTTCTTTGGCGACGACGACGGAGGCTAAAAAGTTATTGCGACGGGCGGCTAACATTCCATCGTCGGTGAGGGTGCCGGGGGTGAGGAGGCGGGTGACTTGGCGTTCTACCATGCGACGTTCGGCGGCGGCTTGGGAGGCTTCTTCGACTTGATCACAAATGGCGATCGCATACCCTTTTTCGACTAAGGTGGCAACATAGCGATCTAAGGCGTGGTGCGGCACTCCGGTCATACAAACGCGACCGATTTCTTTGCCCCCTTCTTTACTGGTTAACACTAATTCCAATTCTTGGGAGATGGTGACGGCATCCTGAAAGAAGCACTCAAAAAAGTCCCCACAACGGTACAAAACTAAGGCGTTGGGATATTGTTCTTTGACCTCAATGTAGTGCTGCATCATGGGGGACAGTTTATCCCGGTCTAGGGGACGGTAATCACGTTGAGGGGCATTTTTCGATCCGGTTTTGGCAGTCTCACTCATGAGGGATTGTAGGCAGGTGCAATTAAGGAAGATTTTAGGAGGGCTGGGGGATCTGGGCAACAAACCCTAGGGGGTATGCGTCTAAAATCACAGAAAACCCGTTAAGATTCAAAGGGAATCGGTGGATAGGGAGATCATGTACAACTTCGTTCGTTTATACAGGAAATATCGTGGGAGAGTCAAAGGAGGTTTAGGTGTAGGTGCGATCGCCACTTTACTCACCCTGACCTTGCCTGGGCCTGTTTTTTCCCAATTTACGCCTATGTTTGAAAGTGTCACCCTTACCCCCCGCTCAAATTTTGGGGAAGTGGTGATGCGCGGTATTAGTGGGGGAGAGCTACCGGCCCGGTCTGTGAGCAATCGCCCGGAAACTCCCACTGGCCCCTGTGTGGGCTTTGTCGATCAACAACCGGATCATATTGTAACCCTGACGGATTATTTTGATTTCCTCAATATTCGGGTCAAAAGTTCGGGGGATACCACTCTAGTCATTCAAGGCCCCGGAGGGGTGTGGTGTAATGATGATGCTTTTGAAGATGACCCGGCTATTGCCGGAGAATGGTTAGCGGGAACCTATCAGATTTGGGTGGGCTCCTATGAACGCAATGAGTTTCACCCCTATATCATGCGAATTACTAGGCAACCGTAGTTTAACCGTGAAGTTCTCCCCCGCTAACCCTTCGGGTATAACGGGCGACCCCTGCTGACTTGTGGTCAAGGTTTGGGGGTCGGGTTTCCAAGTTAGGGTAATTTCGAGCATGGTTTTATTCGGCGCTGATTCACGATGTTTTTTCCTGGGTCTGGTAAGGGCGATCGCGGATGTCTGATCCGAACGTTGGTGAATATGTTCAGGTTTTGTGGTGATTCTAACAAATTTAGAGACTGTAGTTTTTGCCCATGTTGGGAAATTGAGCAAACTGACGGCACTTATCCCGAACTTTTTCAAAAAATCTAATCGCTACGTCTGGGTTTATTGCTGACAGGGATGCACAAATTTCGTCTAAGTCGGTTAGGGCAGCATCAGAGAATGAATAATTTCCCATCAGGAATCTTCAGTTTGTTGCTTAATGCTCCAGTGACTATGGCACCTATGCCTAGGATGGCTGTTCCCGCTAGGAGTCTTTGGTTCAGTCTGAGCAGGTGAGAGGGGTTCATGGAGGTTTGAAAAATCGGGCAACAGGACGATTCAAGTTGTTCTCAAGATACCAAAAAAATTGGGTCACGGAGAAACCGGGTTTCTTGCACTCCTTGGTTGTCTCGCTACTTCTGAACAGAAACCCGGTTTCTGGGTTGGGGAGGTCAGGGTTTATCTCTTGATTAGGGGTGTTGGGTTGCGCTTCGCTTCACCCAACCTACGGATGGTTAGTTACTTATTTCTGGGTTGGGGAGGTGAAGGTTTATCTCTTGATTAGGGGTGTTGGGTTGCGCTTCGCTTCACCCAACCTACGGATGGTTAGTTACTTAGAAACCGGGTTTCTTGGTTGGGGGGTGACTGTTCAGGCACAATGCTTAATGGAGCATAGTCACTTAGCCATTGATAATTATTTGTTTTTATTTGTCATTAGTTTGATTTTCATTATTTATCATAATCAGGATCACTTTGTACAACGGCTCAAGTTCAACCTGAATAACATCCCAAGCTATTTGAAAATTAACCCTAAAATAAGTATGGACAATTACATCCCTTAGTCCTGCTATTTGCCGCCAGGGAATTTCAGGATACTGCTGTCTCAGAGAATCTGGAATCTGTTTAGTTGCCTCGCCAATAATTAGCAAATTATGGATAACTGCATCTAATGTTTTTGGATCTTGAATGAAGTCAAAGTAATCCATATCCTCTATATAGTCTCTGATCTTATCAATACAAATACAAATATCCTGTAAATATAGATTTAGATCACGAGACATAAACGACTTCCCTCAGAATCTGTTCTCGAATCTGAGGTTTAATATCACTTTGAATCACTAAATCTACCCGCCGACTAAATAAATCTTCTAAAAAAAACTTTAAGTCCATATACTTACGAAATGTGGGTACATCCTCAAACTCAACCAGAATATCTAGGTCGCTATGTTCTGTTGCCTCTTCTCGGACAAAAGAACCAAAAACCCCAAGGGACTTAACACCATAACGTAGCTTAATTTGGCGAAGATTCTGCTTTAAAACGCTACAAATATTCACCAAATTACAATCATTGGACTGGATATTAGTCGTCATTAACGGTTTCATCGTGCTAAGGAATCCTCCAACTCTTTTAACTGTTAGTCTAACTCGGAAATATGGTCTCAAATATCCTCTACACAAAAATTGGGGGAGGTGAGGGTTTATCTCTTGATTAGGGGTGTTGGGTTGCGCTTCGCTTCACCCAACCTACGGATGGTTAGTTACTTATTTCTGGGTTGGGGAGGTGAGGGTTTATCTCTTGATGGGGGGTGTTGGGTTGCGCTTCGCTTCACCCAACCTACGAATCGCGAAACAATTATCAATTATTAAGTCTCAATTGTTTTGTTGGGTTGCGCTTCGCTTCACCCAACCTACGGATTCTGTTGGATTTGTTACAATAAATGAATAGGACTTGACAAAAGCACAAAATCTTGAAAAGTGAAGCGTCACGAAACCGGAAGGTCTAGCCCTTGGCCGGGTGAGTTTTTGCTCTAGCAAAGGGTTCCCATTTATGAGACGATGGCGAATTATGACTCTGTGCTGCGTCGAAGGCCTAGTCTGCCCTAAATCATGATTGTTATTGGTTAACTATGCAAGTGCCGCTTCCCCAAGCTGAACGTTTCGGATTTCCGGTTCATCCTCAACCTTTGGTGCGATCGCCTGAGAATGATCGTCGTACCAAAATTGTCGCCACCGTTGGACCGGCTACCCTCCATCCCCCAGTTCTCCGGAATCTCATTGAAGCAGGAGCCACGACGCTACGGTTAAACTTCTCCCACGGCACCCATGAAGACCATCAAAAGGCTATTCGTTTAATCCGTCAGACGGCCTTTGAACTCGATCAACCTGTGGGCATTTTACAAGACTTGCAAGGGCCGAAAATCCGCCTCGGACGCTTTGAAACCGGGTCGGTCGTAGTGGAAAAAGGCGATCGCTTCATCCTCACCAGTCGCAAAATTCCCTGCACCCAACAACGGGGATACGTCAGCTATGCCAAACTCGCCCAAGAAATCACCCCCGGCGCCCTCATCCTCATTGATGACGGCAAAGTAGAAATGGCCGTCGAATCCGTCGATCTCGAACAAGAAGAACTCCACTGTCGCGTCGTAGTCGGCGGCACCCTCTCCAACAACAAAGGCGTTAACTTCCCCAACACCACCCTCTCCATTAGCGCCCTCACCGCCAAAGACCGAGAAGATTTAATGTTCGGACTAGATCAAGGCGTGGATTGGGTCGCCCTCAGTTTTGTCTGCAATCCCCACGACATCCTCGAAATTAAAGAAATTATCGCCAGCGCCGGAAAATCCGTCCCCGTCATCGCCAAAATTGAAAAACACGAAGCCATCGAACAGATGGAAGCCATTCTCTCCCTCTGTGATGGCGTAATGGTCGCCCGAGGCGACTTAGGCGTTGAACTCCCAGCCGAACAAGTCCCCCTCCTGCAAAAACGCCTCATTGCCACCGCCAACCAATTGGGAATCCCCGTCATTACGGCCACCCAAATGTTAGACAGCATGGTAAACAATCCCCGTCCCACCCGGGCCGAAGTCTCCGATGTCGCCAACGCCATCCTCGATGGCACCGATGCCGTCATGCTCTCCAACGAGACAGCCGTGGGCAACTTCCCCGTCGAAGCTGTCGCAACAATGGCTAAAATTGCCGCCTGTGTCGAACATCAACTAGCCGACCCTAATCACGTCAATCTCCCCACCCGGTCAATTCCTAACGCCATTTCCGGGGCCGTCAGCCACATCGCCAAACAACTCGACGCGGCCGCCATCATGACCCTGACCAAAACCGGGGCCACCGCCCGCAATGTCTCCAAATTCCGCCCCCAGACCCCCATTTTAGCCATTACCCCCCATGTGGATGTCGCCCGGCAGTTACAGTTAGTTTGGGGTGTCAAACCCTTGTTAGTGTTAGATTTGCCCTCCACTAGCCAAACCTTCCAAGCCGCCATCAATGTCGCCCAAGAAAAACAACTGCTCTTTGATGGGGATTTAGTCATCCTCACGGCCGGCACCCTCCAAGGCATTTCCGGCTCCACCGACTTAATTAAAGTCGAAGTCGTGACCGCCGTCCTCGGTCAGGGGATTGGCATTGGAGAACAGTCCATTACCGGACGGGCGAGAGTCATTCGCAATGCCAAAGAAATCGCCAATTTTCGACCAGGGGATATTTTAGTCGCCCCTTCCACTAATGCCGACTATGTGGACATTATTCGCAAAGCGTCAGGTATTATTACCGAAGAATCCAGTTTAACCAGCCATGCGGCCGTGATTGGTTTACGTCTAGGCGTTCCCGTCATTGTCGGCCTAAAAAATGCCACCGATGTCATTCGCGATGGAGCCATTTTAACCCTCGATTCTCAACGGGGATTAGTCTATTTCGGCTCAAAACCCACCGCTCAAAATAATGGCGTTGGGGTGTCCTTACCTCTGTTTTAACAAACCATGAAAACCATATTAGTCACGGGGGCGGCGGGGTTTATTGGCTTTCACCTTAGCCGTCGTTTGTTGGCGGAGGGTCATCAGGTAATTGGCGTAGATAACCTCAATCCCTACTATGACGTAGCCTTGAAAGAAGCCCGCAAAGCTCAACTCGACACCCACCCAGCCTTTCAATTCTACCCCCTCGACCTCGCCCAACGAGCAGCCACCCAGCAACTCTTTCAAAACCACAAATTTGATCAAGTTGTCCATCTCGCCGCTCAAGCCGGAGTCCGTTACTCCCTCGAAAATCCCCACGCCTATGTTGATAGTAACCTCGTGGGATTTGTTAACATTTTAGAAGGCTGTAGACAAAGCCAAATTAACCATTTCGTCTTTGCCTCCTCCAGTTCCGTTTATGGAGTTAATCAAAAAATTCCCTTTGCCGTAACCGACTCCGTAGACCATCCCGTAAGCCTCTATGCCGCCACCAAAAAAGCCAACGAATTAATCGCCCACAGCTACAGTCATCTCTATCAAATCCCCACCACCGGCCTCCGCTTTTTCACTGTTTACGGCCCCTGGGGAAGACCGGATATGGCCTACTGGAAATTTACCCAAGCCATCTTAGAAAACCAGCCCATTAATGTCTTTAATCAAGGGCAAATGAAGCGAGATTTTACCTACATTGATGATGTCGTAGAAGGCATTATCCGCGTGATGGCTAAAATTCCAGACCCCCAAGGCCCCAGCCATGCTCCCTATAAAATTTATAACATTGGCAACAATAAGCCCGTCGAACTGCTCACCATGATTGAAATCTTAGAAACCTGTCTCAGCAAGACGGCCATTAAAAATATGCTCCCCATGCAGCCCGGAGATGTGCCGATTACCTATGCCGATGTAGATGATTTAATGCAGGATGTCGGCTTTCAACCTTCCACTCCTCTCTTAGCAGGTTTAAGAGAATTTGTCAACTGGTATTGTGATTATTTTAAATGGAAATTATCCTAACGGTTCTGGTAATTATCGGGGCATTAATTGGCTTTATTAGCGAAGTTTTACCCGTTGATCTCATCGCTATCATTGTGACTATTGTCCTGATGATTTTGGGACTTGTTACCCCAGAAGAAGGGATTTCTGGCTTTGGCAACACGGCCACCATTACCGTCATGGCCATGTTTATTTTAAGTGCAGGCATTGCCAAAACCGGAGTTATTCAAATTATCCGCGATTGGCTGATTAAATGGTCTGGAGATAACCCCAGACAGCAGATATTTGTCATGGGGATGTTAGTGGGGCCGATTAGTGCTTTTATTAACAATACCGCCGTCGTTGCTGTGTTTCTGCCCATTGTTGAAACTTGGTGTCGTCAACAAAAAATTCCCGTTTCTAAGATATTAATTCCCCTCTCCTACTGCACAATTTTGGGAGGAACATTAACCTTAATCGGCACATCAACTAATGTATTAGCCAGTGGTTTATCAGCCCAATTGGGCTATCAAGAGTTTAGCATTTTTCAATTTACCCCCATTAGTATTATCACCTTTTTAGTCGGGTTAAGTTACATTATCTTCATCAGTCCCTACCTATTGCCTGATCGAGATAATCAACCGATGGGTAGTATTGCCCAAGATTATCAACTGAAAGAATATGTCAGTGAGTTAGTTTTAACTCCTCGTTCTAGTTTAATTGGTCAAACTTTACGGGAAAGCGAAATTCAGCGCAAATTTGATTTAGATGTGTTAGAACTCATCCGCAATAAAACCCGCTTTCCTCAACCCTTAGCTGATAAGGTACTAGATGCCGGGGATATTTTGGTCGTGCGAAGTACCAAAGCCGATTTATTAAAAATTCGCGATGAACGAGGGTTAGAAATCTTAGCCGATGTACAGTTTAACAACGAAGAAATTGAGTCTACACTCAGTTCCGGGGAGGAAAAAATTGCCGAGGTTTTGATTCTTTCTAACTCCCGTTTAGTGGGAACAACCTTGAAAGATATGCGCTTCCGACAACGTTATAATGCTACAGTTTTAGCCATTCGTCGCGGGGCGGAATTGGTGCAAGGTCGTTTGGGCAAAGTTCCTTTAAAGTTTGGGGATTTGCTGTTAGTGCAAGGGCCGAAAGAAAGTTTTATCGGGTTACAAACAACGCGGGAATTATTGGTACTCGAAGAACGAGATGTCGATATGTTACGGCCGGATAAAGCAGCTATTTCTGTGGCGATTGGTGTGGCGGTTGTTTTGGTGGCCGCATTGGGAATAATGCCAATTTTAGTGAGTTCCTTAGCGGGAGTCATTTTAATGGTTTTAACGGGCTGTTTAAAACCCGGTGAAATTTATGGGGCGGTGCGGTGGGATATTATCTTTTTATTAGCTGGTTTAATTCCTTTGGGAATTGCAATGGATAAGTCAGGAACAACCCAATGGTTAGCGGATCATTTAGTTAGTTTAGGGGGCAGTTTATCAGGTTACTGGATTTTGGTTTTCTTCTTTTTAGTGACCTCTATCCTAACGGAAATTTTGTCAAATAATGCCTCTGTGGTTCTCATGTTACCTGTGGCGGTTAAAGTTGCTCAGACTTTAAGTTTAAACCCTTTTGCTTTTATGTTTGCCGTCATGTTGGCCGCCTCAAATAGTTTTGCGACTCCCATTGGTTATCAAACTAATACAATGGTTTACGGTCCAGGGGGGTATAAGTTTTTAGATTTCTTGCGGGTGGGAGGCCCTTTAAATTTGCTCATGGTACTTGTGGCTCCAGCCGTGATTGTTTTAGTTTGTGGTTTGTCTGAATAAGCTATGGCGTTTCTATTTGAGTTTTGTAATCCACAAGGGAACAGGAAACAGTAGACAAGGGTTACAAGGAGCTTATGGAGGGAGCATTCCTGCACCATCCTTCTGGTAAGCTGTTAAAAGCCCACAGCAGCGAGAAGCGGTGAGCGTTCAATTTAGTAGTAATAGCACCTATGGCAACGGTTAACGAAAATTACCTTAAACTGAAAGCCGGATATCTGTTTCCGGAAATTGCTCGTCGTGTCAATGCGTTTGCGGCAGCGAATCCCAAGGCACCCATCATTAAGTTGGGGATTGGGGATGTGACAGAACCCTTACCGGAAGCCTGTCGCCGTGCTATGATCCAAGCGGTTGAGGAAATGGGCGATCGCAACACCTTCAAAGGCTACGGCCCAGAACAAGGCTATGGCTGGCTACGGGAGAAAATCGCTCACCATGATTTTCAAGCCAGAGGCTGTGATATAGAGCCGGACGAAATCTTCATCTCTGACGGTTCTAAGTGCGATACAGGCAACATTCTAGACATTTTTGGCAAAAACAATAAAATTGCTGTCACCGACCCCGTATATCCCGTTTATGTGGATACCAACGTCATGGCCGGACACACCGGAGAAGCCAACGACCAAGGAGAATATGGTGGCTTAGTCTATCTTCCTATCAGCGCGGACAATCACTTTACAGCCCAAATTCCCTCGGAGGCCGTTGATTTAATCTACCTCTGTTTCCCTAACAACCCCACCGGGGCTACAGCGACCAAGGAACACCTAGCGGCTTGGGTCAACTACGCCAGAAGCCACAACGCCATCATTTTCTTTGATGCTGCCTACGAGGCCTTTATTACCGATGCTAGCCTCCCTCACTCCATCTATGAAATCGAAGGCGCTCGGGACTGTGCCATTGAGTTCCGTTCCTTCTCCAAAAATGCCGGATTTACCGGAACTCGTTGCGCTTTCACCGTTGTCCCCAAAACCCTCACCGCTCAAGCCTCAGATGGGTCTAAAGTGGAATTGTGGAAACTCTGGAATCGTCGTCAGTCCACCAAATTTAATGGGGTCTCCTACATTGTCCAACGGGGAGCCGAGGCCGTTTATTCCGATGCCGGACAAGAGCAAATTAAAGCCTTAGTCAGTTTTTATCTGGAAAATGCCCGCATTATCCGCGAACAACTGACAGCCGCCGGAATCCAAGTTTATGGGGGGGTGAATGCGCCCTATGTGTGGGTGAAAACCCCGGATAATCTTTCGAGTTGGGATTTCTTTGATAAGTTGCTGCAAACCTGCCATGTTGTGGGAACGCCCGGTTCCGGTTTTGGGGCGGCCGGAGAGGGCTATTTCCGCATTTCTGCCTTTAATAGTCGGGCTAATGTGGAAGAGGCGATGAAACGGATTACAGGACAGTTCACAGTAGGGAATAGGGAATAGGGAATAGGTGATAGGGAATTTCTCCCCTGCTCCTCTGCTCCCCCGCTCCCCTGCTCCCCCTCTCCCCCGCTCCCCTGCCCCCCTCCTCATTACCCAAT